>DAIEQT010000052.1 GCA_027347545.1 Ignavibacteria bacterium
TTCTGCAGTTCACAAGTCAATAGTGCATCAAGAACTTTTGGTAGAAGTTGCGCCTCAGAGCCAGCCGGCCGGTGAAATTTCCTCTATTGTAAAGAGATTCAGCACTATCACTCAAGTGGCTAATAATAACCATTCCAGACAGATTATCTAACCTAAAAGCTGCGAATTCTGCTTGTTTTCCCAGTTTATTATCACTTTCCAAGCTCTAAAGAAATGGTATAGGGTTTGCAATTCCAACTGGAAAAAGCGCAGGAAACAATGAATAAGATAGTGTTACAGTTTGGACTTTTGGTTTTCTTCTTTTCGGTTATCTTCTTCACGCAACGCGGTTTAGTTATAGAAAAAGTTCTTTTGAATTCCTTCGCGATTTTCATCTTAGTTACAACCATGCTTAGCTTAATTGTTATCGGCTTAATTAAAGCTATCAATAATAACTCACTAAGCAAGTTAGGCGACATATCAGATAATTTAGCAGGAAATAAAGATCATGAGTAACGCAGCGCTTTGGGCTTCGTATAAGCAAGAACCAACACCGGAACTTAAAAAACAAATCGTGTTGAATTATGTGAATCTTGTACATTATGTTATTCACAGAACTAACTTAATTCAGAGTGCCTTGCTGGATAGACGCGATTATTTTCAATTTGGAATTGAAGGTTTGAGCGAAGCTATTGACCGTTTCGACCCGGACTACGGAACAAAGTTCGAGACTTATGCCATTCAGCGTATTCGCGGAAAAATATATGATGAACTTCGCAAGTACAGCGAAAAATTTGAGCCGGTACTTGAACCAGACGCAACTACCATATTTCCTACTTCTACATTATCTGTTAATCAGTCTGTTGGCGAAGACGATGGAATGCAGCTTTACGAAATGCTTCCAAGCGATGCTGAAAAGCCCGATTTTATTTTAGAGAAAAAAGATTTAAAACAAAGATTGCTCAATATGATTAAAGAATTAAACGAGCGCGAAAGAACGATCCTCAGTTTATACTACTACGAAGACCTTAACTATAAAGAAATTGCACAAGTGCTGAGCATAACAGTTTCAAGAGTTTCACAAATTCATTCTAGAATTCTTAATTCCCTTAAACTAAGACTGGCTGAATATAATGCTTGAGATAAAGAACCCGGAGACAAAAGAGAGAATTAAAAAACACCTCTCGAATATTGGTACATTGCCGTCTGTTCCGCAAATAATTACAGAAGTTTCAATCCTTTTGGATAGTGACAGAACCAGCGCAGCAGATCTTTGCAAAGTGATTTCAAGAGACCAAGCGATTGTTACTAAAATTTTAGCCGTTGCAAACTCGCCGTTATATGGTTTGCCGAGAAGAGTTTCAACAATAGAATTTGCAGTTGTAATTATTGGCTTTGAGCACATGAGAAACATTCTTGTTGCTCTTTCGCTCGTTGAAGCTTTCAAAAGCAAAACTACTCCTACATGGGACCATCACGCTTACTGGAGCCACTCTTTATTAACAGCCACTGCAGCAAAAAGAATTGCGGATGATTTACGTTATCCAAAATCGGGCGAAGTTTTTACAGCCGGCTTGCTGCATGATCTTGGCTTAGTAGTTCTTCAACGCTATATGAAAAACGACTTTGAAAAAATTGTCAAACTTGTTGAAGAACAGCAGATCAGCCATTTCAATGCAGAACTTGAAATACTTGGTTTCACTCATCAAGATATTGCAGAATACTTATTAGAACGCTGGAACTTCCCTCCGTACATAATAGAATCGGTTCTCTATCATCATCAGCCATCTTTAGCGGAAAATGGAAAAGTTCTTGCATCATTAGTTCATTTAGCAGATTACATGACACAGAGACTGAGCATTGGGGCTTTCAGCTGGGATAACAATTTACAGTTCGACGAAAATGTAATTGATATCCTTGGTTTTGGCAACATTGAATATTTAGACACATTCATACAGACTTATGAACCTTTGTTTAAGAGTCATTTAGAATCAATAACAGAAAACAATAAAATAATGTGAGTCGTTATGGCAACAGGAACAACTGATTTGAATCAAAAGAGGGAAAGAACAGAATTAATTCTGAAAAAAGTGAACACACTTGCACCATTGCCGAAAATCTTGCAAGAAGTTCTACAATTGTTGAACGACTTAAACACAAGTCCGCATACGCTTTCGAAAGCAATTTCCAAAGACCAAAGCGTAGTGCTCAAAATATTAACTATAGCAAACTCGCCATTCTATGGCTTGTCGAAACGTGTGTCATCAATAGAATTTGCGATTATGATTCTTGGATACGATGAAATCAGAAATATAGTTTCTGCGCTTTCGCTAATGGAATCAATGAAAAACAAGAGCGATCAATACCTGGATCAAAAAGTTTTTTGGATGCATTCTTATTTAACTGCAACTATTGCAAAGAAATTGGCAATGGATTTAGGATTGGAAAAACATGGCGAGGCTTTCATTGCCGGGCTGCTTCACGATCTCGGAATTTCAGTCGTTCACAGATTTATGCATTCAGATTTCGTTGCAATTCACGATATGGTAGCCAATGGTATTTCTTACAACGATGCCGAATTGCAAGTACTTGGATTGACTCACGGAGAAATTGGAGAATCACTTTTGAAGTATTGGAACATTCCGGAATTGATTTCCGACGTGGTAAAATATCACCATCAGCCTTATTTGTCGCAGCAAGCGCCAACACTTGCTTCAGTAATTCATCTGGCAGACTACATGACTCAAATGTTGAAAATGGGTGAATTGAAAATGGATACGATTGCTGAACTTGATCATCACATATTCTCGACCTTGCATGTAAAGGATTTAACGGAACTTGCTCACTTTATCGAAGGATACCGTGAGCCTCTGAAAGTTCAATTAGAATCGCTAAAGTATTTGATATGAGACTAATTAAAGAAAAAACAGAGCATTACGAATCATTTCACAAGTCGCTTCAGTATTTCACAAAAAATTCTGAAGCAAAAGGTGATTTAAGACTGCTCAGTTTCGAAAACCATAAGAGCAACCATAACCTTTTGGAGAGGTATTCTTTTTTTGTGCAGAATTTATCCGCCTTCCAGAAGAAAATGCAGTTTGCTCAAGGCTTATCCGAAATTCATCTATTGACGCAGGAGTTTGTAAAGAGAATTCTACAATCAAAAGAAGTTGAAATCTTTTTGTTCACAGACGGAAACAGAAATCTAGTTCCGTTGAACAAAAATGCTAACCCGACACATATTAACTCGGTTAACAAAGCGTTAAAAGATGGCATACTTGAGTGGGTGTTCGAATCTCGCAAGCCGACAATCATCCCGGATTTATCAGCTTATACAATTAACGGTTCCAAACTGAACCAAATGTTATTCCCGATTTACGATGCACGTACCGGTTACGGTGTTCTTTCTCTATATACATCGGCAGCAAAAGTTGCAGATGATTCGCTCGAAAATAATTCCATTCAAATCCTCCTCGGCATTATTGTTCCAATGATTATTTCACTTCGCCAGAAACATTCTATCAACAAATTGTATCAAGAGCTGCATGTATATCAATCTAAAGTACAGAACGATTTTGATATAAACACAATTGGCAATATGGCTGAAGGACTGCTCGAAGAATTGGGCGAGCCGCTGCAAGTGATTTTATCTCTTTCGGAAATGATTGAAAACGATTATCCCAAAGTTGATACGGAAATTACGGGCAACATTAAAAAACAAGTTGGCAAAGTAAGCGAGCTAACAAACAGATTAACAAAGTTTGCTGGTTTGAATAAGCCGAAAGCACACAATGCGCAATCATGCAACTTGAATAAAATTGTAAAAGAATTTAGAAATGTAATCAATGCTACTTTGCAGAACCTCAGCATTGATTGCGAACTTGATCTCGAAGATAATATTCCGCCGGTGCTTTCAAATCCTAACGAAATTAAACAGATACTCACAAGTGTGTTTTCATTACTAAAGGCAGCTTCACAAAAAGGGGGCGCGTTCATTATTCAGACCAAGTACATCAAAGAAAGAATTGTACTCTCGGTATTTACAACCGAGCATATTGAAGGTTTAGCTCTGGAAGGTGATTCAAAATTTAATGTAACCGTTAAGTTGATTCACGAACTAATGAAAAAGAACGAAGGTTCTGCTGAGTTCAACTCACTTCCGCTTAAGGGAACAATAATTCATTTATTATTTCCACTAAAAAGAAAATTGGCAGTATGAAAAAGACATTAGCAATAATCGTTTTGGTTTCTACCTTGGGCTTTGCGCAAAAGACTGATACTACCGCATTTGCCTCCAAAGATTCTATTGATTTGCACGCTCTTGTTGATAAACAAATAGCTGCCGCAATAGAAAAGCAATTACAAGAGAAGCTTAATCCAATGCCGGTTGTAACTGAAACTAAAACAGTTGCAATCGAAAAAGTAAAACCGGCACCGGTGCAAGCAAATGCCAATCCTTTCTTTGATTTTATAGTAACCCAGCCTTGGCAATACAAAGCATTCGCACTTATTTCTGTATTGATTCTCGGCTTTGTCTTCATCCGTAGATTTATACTCTCGTTCACCAGTACTTCAACGAAGGCATTGAAAAAGAAAATTGGGCTAATGCGCGAAGAAAAAGTTGGCGGCTCTAAAGAAAACCCAAAACTTGCTAAGACTAGAAGAGTGTTAAAAGAAAATTTTGAACTACTGAAACAAAATGACGGGCAGATTGGCAAGAGAGCAAGACAGCTAAATCTTTCCAAAGGTGAATTGCTTTTAGCCGCAAGATTAAAACTTTACGAAGTAGGAAAAATGTGAGGATGATATGATAAAGGGAATCTACACTGCCGGAAGAAGCTTAGAACATAGAATCAAGAACATAGATGTTATTGCAAATAATCTTGCGAATCTTGGTACAACCGGTTACAAACGGGAAGTTCCGTTTACAGAAATTCTAAATCAGTATGGTGAAGTCTCGATTAGAAAAGTTACAAGCCAGCTACAAGGCGATATACTTCAAACATCAAATCCTCTTGATTTAGAAATTTCCGGTGATGGATTTTTTGTTGTTAAAGGCGAAGATGGGCAGAAGGAGTTAACTCGTGATGGAAGATTCAAACTGAACGATGAAGGTTTTTTAGTTAACGCAAACGGTTTGAAAGTTATTGGACAAAATGGTGAAATCTCAATTGAAGAATCTCTGCTTGCCAAAGATTCTGTGATTGCTATTAATAAAGGTGGAGAAATTAAAATTGGCGAGCACACAATTGATACGCTTTTAGTTCTTAAAGTTGATGATGATGAAAATTTAATGCGCGGCGGCGGCTCTAACTTTTTAATGGGAGAGCAAGAATCTCGTGCAGCCGAAGAAGGGAGCTATCAAATTTCTCAAGGCTTCTTAGAAGAAAGCAATACTAACCCAATTTTGGAAATGGAATCAATGATCTCAATTAATAAAGAATATGAAACAGCTCAAAAAGTAATTGCCGCTCTCGATTCTTCTCTCGGTCATGCAAATGAGATTGGAAAAGTTTAAGAAAGAATTAGGAGAATAAAATGTCAACCAGAGCATTAAGAACAGCAGCAAGTGGAATGTACGCACAGCAGATCAACATAGAAGTTGTATCAAACAACATTGCGAACATTAACACAACCGGCTTCAAAAAGAACAAAGCGGATTTTCAAGATTTGATGTATCAGGAAGTTCACATCAATCCGCTAACTTCATCCACACCGGGAGTTGAAGATACAACTACCTCTAAAATTCAAATTGGTAACGGTGTTAAGCCGTCTGCATCAACAAAGATTTTTATGCAAGGCGATATTACCGCAACCAATAACCAATTCGATTTGGCAATTCAAGGTGATGGTTTCTTTCAAGTGCGCAGAGCAGATGGAACATTTGCTTACACACGTGACGGTGCTTTTAAGATTAACGCCGACGGAAAAATTATTACCAATGGCGGAAATGTTTTAGAACCCGGCTTCACACTCAACAGCGATGTTCAATCAGTAACTGTAAATAAAGATGGTACTGTAACGGCTCACGAAGCTGGCGGTAATACTGTTCCGCTTGGCAGTATAGAGCTTGCACGCTTTATGAACAATGGCGGCTTAACGGCTTTGGGCGATAATCTATACGGAGAAACTCCGGCATCCGGTCAACCAATTCTCGGCACAGCCGGCGATCAGGGGTTTGGTGAAATTCATCAAGGATTTTTGGAAGCATCCAACGTTGATATAGTTGAGGAAATGATTTCGATGATTGCAGCCCAGCGCGCTTACGAAATTAATTCCAAGACTGTTAAAACTGTTGAAGAAATGATGACAATGGCTAACAATCTAAAGAGAGCATAATCTGAAATGAAGTTTCTTCTTTTCATATTGCTTGGTTTCGTTACGCTTCAAGCTAAACC
>DAIEQT010000089.1 GCA_027347545.1 Ignavibacteria bacterium
TTCTGCACATAAAATAAATGGTCCTAAGGGAATTGGATTTGCTTACGCGAAAAGCGGAACGCCACTTTCTCCTCTTTTGTTTGGCGGCTCACAAGAAAGAAATAGACGCGGCGGAACAGAAAACATTGCCGGAATTGTTGGATTTGCTGAAGCAGTTAGAATAAGAAAAGTAACTATGAATGATACTTTCGACCATGTTTCTCAGCTTCGTAAAAGGTTTATTGATGGAATTAAGAATTTAGATAACGATAATATTACCATAAACGGCGGAGAAGATGCTCTCCCTTATATTGTAAGTTTAACTTTAGATTCTGAGAGTTACCGCAACGATTCAGACTCAATGATAATGTATTTGGATATTAATGGTTTGGCTGTTTCAAGCGGTTCTGCCTGTACTAGCGGAACAATTAAAGCTTCTCACGTAATCTTAGCAAGCGGTTACAAACCGGAAGACGCTGCCGGCACACTAAGAATTTCTTTCGGTTATCAAAACACTATTGAAGAAGTTGAGCGCGCTTTAGAAATAATGAAAGCGTTTTTACAGAAATTCAAGAAGTAGATTCTTCTCCCTTATCTGCAATTCTTTCAAGACTATCTGCTATTGAAGACAACGAGCGTGAAATGTTGAATACTGTTCTAAGCAAAAACCAAGATGGAATTACTAACAATACAAAAGCAATTATTCCAGCGTAGTTCACAATCCCCTCCTTTTAATTCCCCAGATAATCTATTAACTGAGCTAGTTTATCTTTCATTTGTTTTCTGTTTACAATAAAATCTATGAAGCCGTTTTCAAGCAAGAACTCAGAGCGCTGGAAACCTTCCGGCAAATCTTTACCGATAGTCTGCTTAATTACACGCGGTCCAGCAAATCCAATTAGCGCTTTTGGCTCAGCAATTATTACATCTCCAAGCATAGCATAACTTGCAGTAATGCCGCCGGTTGTTGGATCAGTTAAAATGGATATGTAAGGAATATGCGCGTCAGCCAATCTTGCTAAACGAGAACTTGTCTTTGCCATTTGCATAAGCGAATAAGCTCCTTCCATCATTCTTGCGCCGCCGCTTTGGCTAATAATAATCATTGGAATTTTTTCTTCGTAAGCCACATCAATCGCTCTGGCTATTTTTTCACCAACAACGCTGCCCATGCTGCCGCCTATAAATCCAAAATCCATGCAAGCTAAAGAAACTTTCTTACCATGAATTTTTCCGGTTCCGGATCTAAGAGCATCATATAAGCCGGATTTTTTAATTGTAGCAGCAACTCTGTCTTTATACTTTTTGGTATCAGAAAAATGAAGCGGATCGCCGGATTTCATCTTTTTATCTAATTCTTTAAATGTTCCTTCATCAAACAATATTGAGATATATTCCTTGCTGCCGATGCGGAAATGATAATTACATTTCTGGCAGCACCAGAGATTCACTTCCAACTGTTTAGTATGAATTATTTCGCCGCACTCTTCGCATTTACGCCACTGCCCATCCGGCAAATCTGTTTTTTTACTATCGCGGGATATATTTTCTTTCTTTCTAGTAAACCAGCCCATTATGCTTTTCTCTTAAGTATGTTTGCTGTTAATGTTATTACTTGATTCGGACCGGTAGGATCGTTTGAGAATATTGTAACTGTTCTTGTAAAGATGCCTTCTCTGTTAGCAGTATCAAGTTCAATTCTAATGTTTCCGCTTTCGCCTGGATTAAGTTTTTTGCTGCTAACTAACGCCGCTGTGCATCCGCAAGATGTTTTTACATCTTGAATTTCAAGTACACCTTTACCGGTATTTTTCAAACCGATTTTAACTTCGACTAATTTCCCTTCTTCAACTTTCCCAAAATCATATTGATTTTTGGAAAGTTTTAGTTTGGGGATTTTTACCTCTACAGGCTTTTCATCATTTTTCTGAACAACTACACAAGTAAAATTCAATTTGAAGTCGGGTGTCTTCGGATCGTTAGTCATTACATAAACATATTTTTCTTGCGGTCCCAATCTATTAGCAGAATTAAACTCAACTTTAATTGTTGTTTTCTCACCAGGCTTCAAAGTATTCTTTTCAGGTTTAGCTGCTGTGCAACCGCAAGAAGCTTGCACATTATTGATCGTCAAATCGGCATTGCCGCTATTGCTTATTTCGAACGTGGTATTTACAACTTGTCCCTCTTCAACTGTTCCAAAATCATGGAATGTTTTCTTAGCGTTAATTTTGGGCGCGCTGAATTGAGCAAAATAGTTTCCGAATGAAACAAGAAGAAGTAGTACAACAAACTTTTTCATTTCTTTACCTTTCCTACAAACTGTTTTATGTAATTTGGTTCTAAATTATCGTAATCAAAAGTTAACAAATCTGAGCCAAATAAATAAGCCCAACGCCCAACATAGCTGGCTCTATTCTGTACATTACGAATCTCAGTCCCATCAGCAAAAGTATTTCCGAAGTTCATTTCACCAGCGCCTATGTATTTGTTCAGTTTACCGCGTTCAATCAATTCCAGTTGATTTACTGTTTCAATCTTGTCTTCACTTAGTAAATATTTTGCGAAGTAAACATCATCAATGCTTGCGCTTGTTATTAGGTTAAAAACTTTCCCGTAAGGAATACCTTCGGAAACTTGCAAAGCAAGCGTATCGAATGTTGGAACTGGAACAATTGGCAATGAGCTTCCAAAAGCCAAACCCTTTGCGGCTGCTACTCCAATCCTTAAACCGGTGAAAGAACCCGGTCCCATCGAAACAGCAATAGATTTCACTTCGGCAATTTTAATCCCGGCTTGCGAAAGCACCGCGTCAACCATATCAATAAGTTTTTGCGAATGAATGTGTTTCTGCAAATGATTTAGCTCGACAAAGATTTTTTCATCAAGCAAAACGGCTGCGCTGCACATTTCGCCGGTAGTTTCAATTGAGAGAATTGGGAAAAACTTATTCATGCTTATCTATTTTTATTTGGCGAGTAGTTTCATCAATCTGAGAAATCTCAACCGCATAATACTTTTTAGGAAGCACTTCTTCAAACATGTTTGCCCACTCTATGAAAACTATCGAATCCATAGAAGACAAATATTCTTCGAAGCCGATATCATGTAATTCTTCAACTCGTTTTAAGCGGTAGAAATCTATGTGAGTAATTTTTTGCTTGCCTTTGTACTCGTTTACAATGGCAAAACTTGGACTCGAAGTTGTGTCAATCGAAAATTCTTTGCAAACACTCTTAACAAAAAATGTTTTGCCGCTGCCAAGATTTCCATTAAGACAAACTACGTCTCCGGTTTTCAACAATTGGGTAAATTCCGAAGCGACGGAAGATGTTTCTTCTTCACCAGTTACAATATTTTGAAACGGCAGATGCATTACGCTCTACTCTCCATTGTAATAACCGGAAGAATCATTTCCTCAAGAGAAACACCACCATGCTGAAAACTGTCTTTATAGTAGCTTAGATATTTATGATATTCTGTTGGATAGACAAAATAAAAATCTTCTTTTGAGATGATATAGCTTATAGTAACACCACGCTTCGGCAATTTGTAGTCACTAGGATTCTTAATATAGATTGCATGTTTTTCATCAACTTTTAGATTTCTGCCGAACTTGAAGCGAAGATTTGCCGATGCTTCTTTATCGCCAAGAACTTTTGCGCCGCGTTGAGTGCGAATACTTCCATGATCGGTTGTTAAAACAATTCTGGCTTTGGGAATGCTTGCAACAGCGCGGAAAGTATTTAGCAAAGACGAATGCTGAAACCAGGTATTAGTTAACGATCTGTATGCTGATTCATCCGGCGCAATCTCTTTTAGTATTTCAGAATCAGAACGCCCGTGAGCAATCATATCCAAAAAGTTAACAACTACTGCCATTAGATGAGTTTTCTTGTGAGATAAAATATTCTGCTCAAACGCACGCCCAACTTCCGGATCAATTATTTTCATGTACTTCAAATCATTCTTAAGATTCACTTTTCTTCTATTTAGTAAAAGTTGTAGCAAATCTTTTTCATATTTGTTCATGCTGTTTTCATCATCACTCATCGTACTCCACAAATCGGGATAATGCTTTTCTATTTCGGAAGGATACAAACCGGCAAACAAAGCATTACGGGAATATGGCGTAGCTGTCGGCAATATCGAATAGTAATAATCTTTCTGAATGTTAAACAAACTTGTTAAGTGTTTTTCCATAACCAGCCATTGATCGAGACGCAAGCA
Organism: Ignavibacteria bacterium; assembly: GCA_027347545.1. Classification (GTDB taxonomy): domain Bacteria; phylum Bacteroidota; class Ignavibacteria; order Ignavibacteriales; family Melioribacteraceae; genus Stygiobacter. The sequence continues at coordinate 4,210 of DAIEQT010000089.1, forward strand.
GTCAATCACAAAGAAGAAAAGGGGTCCATCAAAATTCTTTAGCTGAGGCAGTACATAATCATCAACTATCTGAGTTGATAGTGTAGGCGCTTCATCTTTTTCAGTAGCATCAATCCAATCTTTGTAATTCTTCTCAACATACTTTGCAAAAGCCTGGTTGCATTCTTTTCTTTGCTCAATTAGCATTTGGCGCAAATCTATTTCGGGATGTTCATCCAGTTCCATATCCCAGTTAACGAGTTTCTGATAAATCTCAATCCAATCATCAAAATTAGGATCGAGTGTTAGCAGCCGGTTTATTTCGTTGAAAGAATTGAGATAATCTTTCTGAACATATTCGCCGGATATTTTTTTGCTCTCGAGGAATTTTTTGCAAACAAGTAAAATTTGCGAAGGTAAAACCGGCTTTATTAAATAATCACTAATCTTGCTGCCGATTGCATCGTGCATTAAGCTTTCTTCTTCGCTTTTAGTAACCATTACAACCGGAATGTTGGAATTGATTTCCTTTATCTGCTGAAGTGTTTCCAGTCCGCCAAGTCCAGCCATCATTTCATCGAGAAAGATGAGATCGAACTGCTTGCTCTTAACTTCGGAAATTGCATCTTCGCCGTTTGTAACTGTGTCAACTTCATAGCCTTTTTCGTTTAAGAAAATGATATGCGAGCGAAGCAATTCAATTTCGTCATCAACCCAAAGGATTCTGTTTCTTTTCATGGTCCATTCAACTTTTCTAAATTGTTATTGAATTGCTATTCTAACGTCAACACCGGCTTCGTTTGTGGTTGTTGGCGGAATGCGTGCAGCACCTTTCGGGTCAATAGTTGTCCGCTTATAAAATAATGTCAGCGATACTCTTGAACTCATTACATATCTAATTTTTGGCTCAATTATAGTATTTGTTTTTCCATCTAGTTCATCGCCAGTCTCCTTATACTCATCCATCTTGTAAATTACACTCGAAGTTCTTCCTCTTGTATAGGAAAGTGAAATTTCAATATCGTTTTTTAAATCAATACCAAATAAAGGAAGAGAAAAACCTGACTTGCTATAACTTGCAGTAAAGTTTATATCTTGAGTATAAGATTGTGTAATATTTTTCGTAGAAACACCAAGGCTGTAGCCGGTCTTTGTTGAATAACGGACTGTGCTCTGAAAATTTCCGCCAAAGAGTTCATCGAAGTTGAATGTTAAGCCGACTAGTGGATTAAATGCATAATCAATTTTCTGCGATTGGACTTCTTGGTTTCCTTCGGGATTTATTCTCCATCCTTCGCTATAATTAGAATCGTAACTATGATTTAAGGATACACGTTTGGCAAATTTGAAAATTGATAGTTGTTCTAAACCATTCCAGGTAAAAGACCAATTTGGTCTTGGAATATAATTCAAAACTTTTGCTAAGAAAGGCACTTTGCCAAGAATAGATAATGTTTCAAACCCAGAAACGAAGGCTTCGGATAAGTTTTCACTTGAATCTGCATACGAACTATGTACTTTCTTAATGCCTGTACCCAAAAATGGAAGAGGAAGGGATAAGAATGATCGCTCAATCGATCCGCTAGATACTTGGTTTGCAATAGTTGGGACACCATTCTCATCGGTTTGGATTGTAACAGTCTTATTAATTCCCCAGCCAACTCTCCAGCGAATATCAACTTGGGCGCCTTCCCACAATGGTTTCGAGGTTTTCAAATCAATATCATTCTTATGAGAATAACTGTCTTGTAAATTTCCTGATGGCGCACGTTTTCCAATATCGTTGGAAAAACCTAGCATAAACATTCTGCTCGGACCTTTATCATCATTGTATTTTGCGCCAAAGAAATTATTGAAACCGGTACCAACGCCTAAAAGTCCGCCACCGGAGTAAGTACTATTCTGTGAAAAATTAATGCTTATCTGATCGTAATCGAAGAGAATGTATTTAATACCTAGTTTCAAAACATCTAACGATCTCGCAAAAATGCTTGGACCTTTTGGAATTGTATCAACTGCCGTATCGTAAACGAGTGATGAATCAACTGCCATGACAGGTATAGAATCATTAACTGCAATACCAAGTGAATCCGAAATAATTGGTTTCTTAGTTGAATCACTTTGAACAACTTGCGCTGGTTGATTAATTGTTCTTCCAGCACCACGTCCGCTTCCGCTTCTTCTTCCGCCAGTACTGCCGCCTCTTTCCGGCTGCTGCTGAATAACCGGAACTGCTTTAACTTCTTCCTTCGTTTCAAACAATGGCGCAAAAAGCGATTTTAATCGAATGGTCATTCCGGCAGAAATTCTGTTTGAATAGCCGGCGCTTCTTCCCAACTCTTTCTGCTGGAAATTATTTTGCCATTGATAGCTTGCAGAATATGATGCGTTTAGATTTATAAAATTATTCAGTCCGAACCATGTCGGTATTCTCGGATTAGAACGCAAATCAAACGACTGCTTGTAGCTATAATCTTTGCCAAAGAATACACCGGAAAATATCTCACGCCAAATCTGCCCTTCGCTTTTTTCAATGTTTATTCCATCAATATTATTAACCAGCAATTCGGCTAAAGTTGATTGAACATCAAAATTGTAGGCTAAGCCTAAATTTAGGAAGCCTCCTTCAGTGAATGTCCAGTTTATTCCGGCACCTCTACTTGCGGAAAAATCCCTTTGAATATCGGGTTTATCAGGATTCGTGCGCGATTGCGAGTAGCTCCGCTTCCTCATTAATGTGAAAGAAGTGTTAAACGATTGGGGCGTGAAGTAAACTTTCATGTCCTTGTAATCACCGAAAATATCAAAGATATAATTTATGATAGGAATATCTGCCGGTTTGAAATATAAATCACGGCTGAAGTTTACTGAGTAGCTTGCGCCGGCATTCCACACCCAGCTCAAACTGTTCTTTACAATTGGACTTCTATTGAAAGTTTTGTTGTAATTAAAATTCAAGCTGATGTTGTTAAAAATATCGCGTATGTACCAGGCTTCAGTAGGGATCTTAAAACGGATGTTTGAAACATTCCACATTTCAGTAACTCCAACTGTTTGAGTTACGTTCTTTATCGAATCAATTCTGGATTGAATTTCTAATTCGTTATAACCCAAATCCGTAAGTTTTTTTCTTTCAGCATTTTGAGCTTCTGCAATTTTAATATCTGTTCCCGGCAAGTACAATGGATTGGAAGCATTTTCATTTCTGGAATAATTAACACGTAAATTACTTCCGCTAAGATTTACTGGAATAAGTTTCAGCACATCAAAATCAACAGACATTCCCCAATTCAAATTATCTTCGCGTGAGCCAAACCGATCTGAGATTTTATGGAAAAATGGATTAGTCTGGCTTGCATTGACGTTTACACGCATCAAATCTGCAAGCTGAAGCGAAGCATTTGCCGAATAAGCCCAGCCAGGTGTTTGCTCAGCTTCAAGAACGCGCAGTTCATTCACCCAGACACTTCCACTAACAGCTTGTTCTGGAGTTCCTTTATCTCTTGGATTAACTATACCAATCGTAAAGAAAGAAACTTTAGTCAACGAAGGATTTCCTCTGATGCCGTAATAATGTCCCGGCAAATTTTCTACAGGAATGCGATAAACCATATTGGCAGAATCTCTTTTCTGCTTAATGGCTGTAAGGTCGGCAAACTTCATGCTCACTTCATTCCAGTCGGCTTGAACGGGTTGCCGGTATTCGTAATAGTTGAGTGAATCTGAGCCAAAGCGTAGATATACTTCCGAGGAATAATCGTTTCCGTTAACGTAATGAGATATAGAAGAAGGCGAACCGCTATTCAAATCACCATGTAAAAACAATTTCATTTCTTTGTAGTTAAAAACATCAAGAGGTCTTGCCATGTAGCGAACAACCTCTCTCGTTTCACCATCTTTAAGGTTGTCAAGCAGCAAGTTCAGAGATTGCTCATTCTTTTGAATATTATATTCAGGTTGAGTCCTATCTCTTTCTCTAACAACTCCTGGTGGTGAATAATAATCAAGATTATCTTCAACGTTTACAGTAGAAATTGTAAGTACTGTATCATCTTCTGTAATTTTATCTTTAACCAATACTTTTTGCCACTGGCTGCCAACCAAATTCAATTCAGCAAAACGCAGATGAACGCGTTGTTTTACCCCACTGATCCAAATTCTATATGTCTCTACCACAGAGAAACTAGGATCGCCAACTCTTTCAACCCAATCTTTAAGTGGAATTTTGAATAAGAACCAACCTTTACTGCTTCCGCCACCTTGACGGAAAGGATTAGCCTCCGTAGTGTCAAGTGGAATTTCGTAACGAAAATAACTATTGGTTCTATCTAATGTTTTATTACGGTTCAAATCTTCAGTATCTGGAATTCTACCAAGATCAATCGAAACAGCATTTCCTTCTGTACCATTAATTCTGCTATAATCATCCGCAGTCATGTTGGATTTTAATTGGAAGAAATAATCATCGCTGCCGGGATCGCTATTTGTAACAGAGTTATAATCCAGTTCTTCGGGATTTTTCAATCCATCCATTCCTACGTCTTCACCTTCATCAACCAGGTCATTATCGTTCTTATCTTCTGTATCAAGTTTTCTATTCGGAATTACATCTTCACTAATCTGCCCTAAATCCATGTGAAGTTTAGCGCCAGCCGGCGCATCAACTACATTTATCCAAAATTCAATAAACTCAATGTTTTCTTCAATAAGATTATTTGCTGTTGAAGAAAGCCCCTTCATTATGCCACCCCAATTTTTACTTTTGTCAGTTAAACTTGGTGTATAATTATAAAAACCTCTTTTATCAGGCTGATAAACAAAATCCAAAGTGGTAATCTGCTGCCCATCCGGCGGAGCTTGTTTACGGTTACCATAAATATCTTTAATGTTTACATCCGAAGGTAAAACGTTATACCAAAACGTCTTCGCTTTGTAATTCATTTGCACGGTTTCAGTCTCCGAACCAATCTGAGGAAGATTATTCGGGACGCTGATATCATGCCAGGAACCGTAAGCTTCAACTAACGGAATAGTTCTTTTAGCGCCTTCAAAATCGTCTATGTAGGCTATGCTTCTTCCGCCATCGCTTGATATTGTACTTTTCTTTGTGTT
>DAIEQT010000096.1 GCA_027347545.1 Ignavibacteria bacterium
AGCGCCTCGCAGACAATACATAGACAATATTCATCCTTACAACTGGCATTGGTTCTGGCATTATGGAACCGGCGAATGCTTAAATAACGGAACGCACGAAGTTGATCTCTGCCGCTGGGCTCTTCAAGTTGATCATCCTAAAAAAATAACTTCTGCGGGTGGAAGATATCACTTCAAAGATGATTGGGAATTTTACGATACAATTGAAACGAGTTATGAGTTTGACAACAAGATGATTTCATGGGAAGGAAAGAGCTGCAACGGGAAGAAAATTCATGGAAAAGATAGAGGTGTTGCAATTCATGGAACAGAAGGAACTGTAGTGATGGATAGAGGCGGCTACGAAGTTTATAGTTTGGATGATAAAAAGATTGATGAGTTTAAGGTGAAGAATACTGGCTCCACTCAAGATTTACAGAGCATTGATAAAATGACTGTTGATCACTTCAAAAATTTTGTGAATGGCATACGTAAAAGTGAAAAGCTAAACTCACCAATTTCTGAGTGTAACAAGTCAGTAGCTATTTTGCAGCTTTCAAACATTGCTTGGAAAGTCGGCAGAGTTTTGAATCTTGATGAACAAGGGCACATAGTTGGTGATAAAGAAGCGATGAAGTATTGGCGGAGAGAATATGAGAAGGGCTGGGAATTAAAATTTTAGTTTGGGATTGTTACGATGAGCAAGGTTTACCATAATTCGTTCTTTTCTATGGGAACGCGATTGAATGTTGTGTTCTCAAATGCAGACGATGAACTTTGCGGGCGTTTATTCAGAATGATTGAAAATGAAGTTCACCGCATTGAATTGAAATTGAGCTATTTTCTCCCGGAAAGTTTTATCTCTAAAATTAATAACGAAGCTTTTGAATCAGCAGTGGAACTAGATTCGGAAATGTGGAAAATTCTAAACCAATGTCTGGACTATAACAAGTTAACCTTAGGCGCATTCGATATTACAATGCGGAGATTGGTTGATTTCTTCAAACATAATCCTGAAGAAACTGAAACAGATTTAACTTCTTGTATGCAATGCATTCAGCTAGACGATGAAGAAAAATCAATTCGGTTTACTGATGAACATACAAAGATAGATTTAGGCGGATTTGGAAAAGGGTACGCATTAGAAAAAGTGTTGAGATTAGTTAATGATTCACCGATTGAGAGCGCTTTTATTAGCTTTGGAGAAAGTTCGATTTTAGCTAAAGGAAAACATCCAAGCGGAAAAGCTTGGCAAGTTGGATTAAATAGTTACATTAATTCCGGAGAATCGGTTTACTCTTTTGAATTAGAAAACGAATCAGTATCAACGTCGAGTAACTATTTTCTAGATGATACTGGGCAGCTTCAGTTCAAAATCAATGTTATTAATCCTATTAATGGCAGCATTAAAAAAGAAATTGAAACTGTAAGTGTGAAAAGCAAATCGCCGCTTGAAGCGGAAATTCTTTCAACGGCAATGCTAATTTTGAATGATGAACAGATATCAGCAGTGAAAATAAATGAAGTTGAAATTGTAAAAATAAGCTACCACAATGGAGAAGCATCAATTACAAAATTTTAGAAGTTTGTATCTCAAGGATTAAAAGTGGAACAGAAGGAATTATTAGAAATTAACAGAAGGGAATTCCTAAAGAAAATTTCCATAGCTGCCGGCTCTACAATTGCGCTTTCGTCAATGCCATGGCTCAAAATATTTGGCGAAGACAAAATCGGTAAATCTGCACAAGATAAAGTCCGTTTAGGATTTATTGGAATTGGGGATCGAGGAAGTGCACTGCTAAAAAATGTTCAAGCGTTTGAGGATATTCTGAATGTAGAAATTGCGGCAGTCTGCGATGACTATGAAGCGAACTATCAACGCGCGATCAAATTCACAAATGGCAAGGCTAAAGCATTTTACGATTATCGCGAACTGCTTTCCCTTAAAAATATTGACGGCGTTGTAATCGCTACCCCACTTCATGAACATGCGCATATAACTGTGGATGCATTGCATGCCGGCAAACATGTGTTTTGCGAAAAAGCAATGGCGAGAAATCTGGACGACACAAAATTAATGTATGATACTCATCTGAAGACAAATCTGATTCTGCAAATCGGTCATCAGCGAATGTTTAGCCCGGTATATTTGGACGCTATCAAAAGAATACATAATGGAGAGATTGGACAAATATCTCAGATACGAGCTTACTGGCACCGCTCTATGAACTGGCGCAGACCGCTTCCTAAACCGGAACTTGAACGAAAAATTAATTGGCGGTTGTATGAAGAATATTCAGCCGGATTATTTACTGAACTTCTCTCACATCAAATACAAGTTGCTAACTGGGTTAACAAAACTAGTCCGGTTTCTGTTGTTTGCAATGGTAGCATAAATTTTTGGAAGGATGGCAGAGAAGTTTACGATAATATCGCTTGTATTTATGAGTATTCGGATGGTTCAAACCTTGTTTACGATTCTCAGAATTGCAACAAACATTATGGTTTGGAAGAGCAAATTCTTGGCAGTAAAGGAACAATGGAATTAGAAATCAATAAAGTTTATTCAGAAAAGCCACCCGCACCACCGGCAATCCTTCACCTTATAAATGATATTGAAAAAGATATTTTTGATGTAATACCGATTGGCGGCGCGAGCTGGGTTCCCGAAACTGCTGTTAAATTTAGCGGAAACTATATAACAGAAAATTATAAGATGGATGAAACCAAACTTCAGCTCGAAGCATTTACAAGATATATTCGAGAAGGAAAAGCGCCGGAAGAACTATCGCGCCAAGGTTATTATGCTTCTACCTGGGCGTTGCTAGCCGAAAAA
>DAIEQT010000105.1 GCA_027347545.1 Ignavibacteria bacterium
CCTTGTAAAATCGAAGTCTGCTTTCTTAACTTCAAACCTATCCAGCCGATAATCCCTGCTGATAGCGGCAATACCAATAATGAAAAGAGAGTTAAACGCCAACTGATAGTAAGTGCAATAAATAAAAAAACTAGTATTGAAAAGGGCTCCCGAATCATATTTAAGAAAACAGCCGAAACACTTGTCTGAACAGCATAAACATCATTTGTTACGCGCGAAATTAGATTTCCAGTCTTTTCATTCTTAAAGTAGCTCATCGGTAATTTATGCAAATGGAAATAAGCTTCATTGCGCAAATCACGAATCATTCCTTGCTCAACAAACGCGAGATAATAAGATTGTAAATAGCCAAAGATGTTTTTCAATGAGAATGTAATAAATAGAAGTAGGCAAATTTTCAGGATAATTTGATTCTGCGTACCGGAAAATACAATCTCCTTAAACGAAGTAGTGATCATCTCTTCGAGGTTGTCCACTACACTGGATGCTGGAGCCTTTATTGCTTTCTGAACCACCTTCTCGGTTTGAACTGCTTGGCTTTGTCCAAATAGTGTGTCCAGCAATGGAATAGTTAATGTAACGGAAGCGCCGTTTAAGACAGCATAAAGAATTGTAAAAACAATTGAGGCAGCAAGATGCTTTTTAAATGGTTTTATGTAAGAAAGTACACGTAAATATGTTTTCATCAAGCTCTCAATCTGGTAAACTATTTAGTACACATCCGCCCGGCAAATCAATTGAATCATATTTGGACTGGTTTGTAAGATCAACAATAGCAATATGATTTGCGCCGTTCAAGTGTTCATCAAAAAATAACAACTTTCCCCGAACTAATAAATTCTGGAAGCCCAATCCTTCAAGAATTCTAATCACTTTCTGCACTTTTGTATCATAAATGATTATCTGCTGCCTTGTAGGTACCACAGGCTTCTTGTCTTCAACCGGTAAGGATTTTGCATGGATAATCAGATAACGTGAATCCAACGACCAGCGAATGTCTTCAACTTCGTTTTGAGATGAAGTAAAGAGTATTTCCGATTTGTCCGGAAAGTTTTTAAGGTAGAAATATTGGCGGTCATTGTTCTTAACAATCCTAATTTGATATTGACCGTTAGGCGAAAGCAATTCCGGTTTGCGCTTCGGCTTAACTGGAAAGCCTTGTAGTAATAGATCAAAAGAGCGTTCTGCAAAGTTTCCTTTTTTGCCGTATGAATCCCACGAAGCAATCCTTTGATAAATTATTCGGGAGTTGTTCGAATCCGGAAACGTAGCATTTACACGAAAAGTATCCGGTTGATCCCAGTAAGTATAAAGTTTATTGACATTGCCAAGTTGCATTAATTCTTCTGTTTCATCCTCGTTTCGATGCAGAATATAAAGCGCTGCATTTTGAATGGAGGAGACCTTGTTATGCTTAATCATATTTTCAGCAGTAATAATAAAAGCGGACTCAGCGTTCTGGGCAATATTTAATGACACAACTTTGCGATTGCTGCGGCTCCACAAAATTTCTGTGGATTTAATCTTAATGTTATAGTTAAACACCGCCGGTTTGCCTAGATAGTAAGCAATGAAAGGTACGTTGGCGAAAGCATCTAAAACACGCTGACCATTTCTATTTATCTCGTAATCCTTAACGAGTGACTTTTTGTATAGCTCAAAAGCTTTTTCGCCGGCAGAATAGGGCGTGGGATATTTTCCGTAAAATAATTTGTAGCGTTCCTTCCCTACCGATTCAAGTCTCAAATGTGCCCTTACAGAATCACTCAGCTTCATTTTGAATTTCAAAGCCTGCTCATAAGTTTTAAACCCACCTAAGGAAATTGAGTAAGGATTAATTTTATCTTTTTGCAGCTCACTCACACCAAAATTGCACGCGGAAAGCAGAACCAGAAACAAAAAGGCAAATGATTTGAGAGTGCTTTTCATTATTAGAATCTCATCCTCTTGGGTGATGATCTTTATGAATTTGCTTGATGTACTGCCGGTCAACATGAGTATAAATCTGCGTCGTAGAAATATCTGAATGCCCTAGCATTTCTTGGACGGCTCGTAAATCAGCACCTCCTTCAAGCAAATGAGTTGCAAAAGAATGGCGGAATAAATGAGGATGTATTTCTTTTTGCAAACCGGCTTCCTTTCCGTAACGATCAACCAATTTCCAGATAGTCATTCGGCTGATTTTCGTCCCGCGGTTATTTAAGAATATGTATCCTTGACTTCTATCTTTCTTTTCAAGCAAAGGACGGGCTTTGATTAAATATTCTCTAATCCATTTTATAGCGCTGCTTCCCATCGGAACGATTCTCTCTTTAGAACCTTTGCCAAAAACTCTAACAACTTCTTCTTCAAAATAGAGATCATTTATTTTCAGATTAATGAGCTCACTAACACGCAGACCGGAAGAGTAGAACATTTCGAGAATCGCTTTATCGCGCAAGCCGGATTTGTCTTCCAGATTCGGTGCACTTAAAATTTTTTCAATTTCTTCAACAGAAAGCACAGATGGGAGTTTGCGTGATAGTTTAACTTTTCCCAAAGTTGTTGTCGGATTCTTCTCTATATATTTATTGTCTTCAAGAAACAAAAAAAACTTCTTGAATGAGGTCATGTACCTCGCTGTGGTTGCGCTTGAACGGTCATTATTTCTAAGTGTCTCAAAAAACTCGGCTAGAATCCGGCTTGTAATTTGGTTCCAATCGCTTATTTTTTTCTCTTCGCAATATTCAAGAAACTGCTTTAAATCGCTTTGGTAAGATTTTGCGGTATTATCAGAGAGGTTTTTTTCATAGCGCAAAATGGAAATAAATTCTTTAACGAAC
>DAIEQT010000117.1 GCA_027347545.1 Ignavibacteria bacterium
GAATGTTCAACAAAAGCACGAACAACGCTTGCTGTTAGTTCCGGGCGGAGAGTTAGACTATCTCCACTTCGGTCAAGAAACGTGTACATTTCTTTACTAACGATATCAGTAGCTTCACCAATTCCACGAGCAAATAGCTGAGTTAACTCAAAAATTGGTGTGCGGATTTCTCTATAGTTAAACTGCGAGAAAGTCTTCTTTACAATTTCTTCTAAATAATTCCAACGAGGAATTTCGATGGGAAGAATATCTTTAGTGCCGGTAACAGCTTTTATCATGAGCCTTCAAAGTATTGTTTTTCTTCAGTTTCAAATAAATCATAAATCTCTTGAGCTGTTTTAGCATTAGCTAAACTTTCTCTAAACTCTTCAATGTTCATCATTCTAGAGATTCTGCTTAGCAGCTTAATATGCGGACCAACCAAATTTTCCTTTCCAACTAAAAGAAAAACCAAATTAACCGGCTGATCATCGAGCGCTTGGAAATCAATTGGATTATCAATTTTTCCAAAAGCAGCAATTATTTCGTTAACACTGTTTGTCTTTGCGTGAGGAATGGCAAATCCCTTACCAACACCGGTGGACATAATTTTTTCCCTCTCAAGGACTGAATTGCGTATAGACTCGGTATCTTTCACCCGGTCATCATTTTTGAACAAATCAATCAACTCACTTATAGCTTCTTCTTTTGTGGTGCACTTCATAGAAGGGATGATCATTTCGATTTTTAGTATTTCGCAGATTTTCATAATTATTCACACATTACTTAATAGGCGAGGCAAATTTAAGAAAGGGGCTTCCTTTTACCAAGACAAAGTTGGTTTTTAGTGAATCTTTATTTCTTGCGGGGGTTGGGCTTAAGAGCTAATTTATCAATGCTAAAAATTTAATTGTTGAGGAAATTAATGGATATTAAGAACAAAACTGTTTTGGTTCTAGGCGGATGGGGTTTGGTCGGAAACGCTGTTATTAGAAAGCTCGTTCCGGAAAACCCGAAGAAGATTATTGTTACGTCGCTTAGAAAAGATGAAGCAGAAGATGAAGTAAAACGATTACAAGCCGAGTTCTCGGCAAAACCAGCCGGCTATTTTGCCCCCTGGTGGGGAAATATTTTTGTACGTAATGAATTTAAAGATAGCGACCGACTTGCTTTGCTTGAAGATTCCGCTACACGTAAAGTTTTGATGCAAGACACTATGGAAGAATTAGGAGATGAAATACTTCATAACTCTTCTATTTACAAATTATTGATGGAACATAAGCCGGATATTATTATTGATTGTATCAACACTGCAACCGGAATTGCATACCAAGATCTTTACACAACTTACAGAAGAATCAAAAAAACAATTGAACGCAAACCGGCGGCTGAAGAAATTATTGCTGAAACTGAAAAGCTAATGTGCACCCAGTACATTCCACAATTAATACGGCACGTGCAAATTATGTACAACTCAATGCACCAAGCCGGAACAAATATTTACGTTAAGATTGGAACAAGTGGAACCGGCGGAATGGGTTTGAACATTCCATATACCCACAGCGAAGAAAAACCATCTCGTGTTTTACTCAGCAAATCCTCTGTAGCTGGTGCGCATACTCTGCTTTTATTCTTAATGGGAAGAACGCCGGAGGGACCAATCACAAAAGAAATTAAACCTACAGCGGCAATTGCTTGGAAACGAATTGAGTTTGGCGAAATTAAAAAAGGAGGTAAGCCGATTGAAATGGTTGAAGTTCCTCTTGAGCAGGCTGTTTCGTTAACCGGTAAATTGAAATTGAAACTTGATACCAAATTCCCTACAAGCGGTAACAAACTCAAATCTGTTTTTATTGATACCGGCGAAAACGGAACATTCTCCCGCGGCGAGTTTGAAGCTATCACAGCTCAGGGACAAATGGAATATGTTACTCCAGAAGAAATTGCAGTTGATGCTATTTATGAAATTCTAGGTGGCAATACCGGTCACGATATTATTAACGCTTTAGATAATGCCACACTTGAGCCAACATACCGCGCTGGATTTATGCAGCATTGGGCAGTAGAAAAATTAGCGGAGTTAGAAGAACTTCATGGAGCCAACAGCGTTGCTTTTGAACTATTAGGACCTCCGAAACTTTCTAAACTTTTGCATGAGATAAATATTCTCAAGTTAATCCACAAAGGAATGAGGAACATCATTAGCGATACCCCGGCAAACTTGTCCGCAAAGGCATTAGAATATCTGCAAAAAGATTCAAAGCTGAGGAATGAAATAATTTCTATTGGCATTCCTATACTTATGCCCGATGGCAAAACTCTGTTAAGAGGTAACGACATAAAGATTCCTCCTTTCCGCGGTGACCATGAAATAGAAATTTCCGACACAAATATTGACCTTTGGGCACACGATGGCTGGGTCGATTTACGTGAGAAGAATATGAATGCCTGGCAGTCTAGAATTGAAGCAATTATTAAAGAAGCAGAAAACATTTCAACAACCGATACAAGTTCGATGCATGTAAGAACTAAAAAGTATTGGAGTAACTTTGAAAAGATTGATATTGGTAAAGTTGTAGGTTGGATATTTATCAAAGAAGAAAAGGGCGAGCGAATGAAAGCTTAGTTGCTTGCAATTATTTTTTAATCCCGCTTAGGCGGGATTTTTTTAACTAACAATTACAGATTTCAAGAAAAGGATCATCCCCCCAGTGACCCTTTTCTGCGAAAACGAGGTATATGTCACTGACGTTGGGACGAAAAATAGAATTAACACTAAAGAGCATTATTAGCATAGTTACTAACTATAATCTCTTTTTTGAAGTTTAGAAACAAAAATATTGGTAATGATACCCTAAATCAGCGAGTTAGGATATCAACAATTTAGTTAGTTGGAATTTGAATTGATTTGAAAACTCTCAAACTTATAGGTAAAAATTTATTGCCCGGTTGCTTGAGTTCCTTTGATCTTCATTTACAATCGTATAGCGTCTACCGTTCATCTTTCGTTCTTCAGTACTTCTGGTCTTGGCATCCTCTCTAACGGTAGGTTTTCGAACAATTTTAACTTCACGCGGTTGAATCTGATCTATAGGAAATATTTGAGGTCTTATTTGCTGGCTTTGATTTCTAATTTCGTTTTGTTCCGAATGGAGCCGATAAGCAGGCAAAACTGAAGCAATTTGATTCTGGTAATTTACTCTAGACTTAATTATTTGGTTGGAAATTACAACTTTCTCTGGAACGCGAGCGTAAGGCAATTCTTGTGCTTTCGATTTGGAAAGCATGAAAGAGACAATCATAATAACGAGTAAAAAACCACCGCCAAACAATAAAATGCTGTAAATAATCTGAATTAGTTCCATAGTGCTTTGCAATATTTTTTGTTTATTGAGGGCAATTGAGGTGCCAAGTTTAAATGTTGTTTTTGCTCTTATTTCAAGACGTGAAAAGTAAGAGCCCGTATCAAGATGAGATTGGAATTTATTTTAATACACTTCTAATCTCGCCAAAATATTTTTAGTAGATGATTTTTTCATTTAATTTGCATCAAATTATTGTGAATTATTTGATTTCAAACTTAGAAATTAGCACTCAGCCGAGATACGAGATTCTCGGTCATGTAGAATATCAATATCAGTTTAAAAGCCGCTACCTCAAAAATGAGCGTGACTTGGTAATCTGGTTGCCG
>DAIEQT010000153.1 GCA_027347545.1 Ignavibacteria bacterium
CATAGATTAATGATTCCAAAAAGATTGCCGAGCCAAGACGTGAAGAACTTTACGATTGGATTATAGCGAACTGTGTTGCTTTTGGCGTTGGGATTATTAATCACAAAGAAATTGATGAGATTAACATCCTTCAGGCATCGCTGAAAGCAATGAAGATTGCCGCTTCTCAATTAGAGCCGAAGCCAAATCTTATTCTAATTGATGGTAATAAATCTTTCCTCTCAGATATAAAATCCATGACAGTAGTAAAAGGTGACGCAAAGTCATTTTCGATTGCGGCGGCATCTATAATCGCAAAAGTTACCCGCGATAGAATGATGAAAGATTATGCCAAGAAACTTCCCGGCTACGGCTGGGAACACAACAAAGGCTATGCTACAAGAGAACATATAGAGGCAATAAGAAAGCTTGGCGCAACAGAACTTCACAGAAAAACTTTTTTGAACAATATTTTAAGCAGGACACAAGAAGAAATAAAATTTGGGGTATGAAGTGGGTGAACAAAAAAACCAGCGTGCTAAAGGAAAAGATGGGGAAGATATTGCTGCTGCATTTCTCCAAAAGCTCGGCTACAAAGTTCTAGAAAAAAATTTTCAATTCGGTCACGGAGAAATTGATATAATCGTTCAAGACGGGAATGAAATTGTCTTCGTGGAAGTGAAGACACGTAAAAGTTTGGAGTATGGCGATCCCGAGTTTGCAATCACAAAGAATAAGATCGGTCAAATCAAAAAGGTTGCAACTGCTTATCTTGTTCAAAAAAATATTACAGAACAAACTTGCCGGATTGACGCCGTTGCAATTCTAATCCAGAATGAGCGCGAACCGCTTATAAATCATTACAAAAATGTGGGTTAATAATCTCACTACTTTACACCTAAAGTTTTATTATTTTTTCTTTTGAAATAATCAAAGCCAGAATGAAAATACCAAAAATTAGATACGGAAGACGCTTAACCTACGCAGATTATCTTTACAACTTTTTTGCTACCATAACCGGTCTAACCATTTTCAACATAGAGTTTGCCAAGCAAATGTTCAAAACTCCACTCGAGATTGGACAGATAAAAAAGCACATGGATGAACTTGGTGTTAAAACTTTTGGCATCGTTAGTATAACGGGTTTGATTATTGGTTTGGTACTTACAATGCAAAGCCAGCCAATTATGCAGCGGTTTGGCGCAACGGATTTTCTTCCGGCAATGGTTTCTATTTCTGTTGTGCGTGAACTTGGTCCGGTTATTACAGCGTTAATTTTTGCCGGACGAGTAAGTTCCGGAATAGGCGCAGAGCTTGGCTCTATGCGCGTTACAGAACAAATTGACGCTATGGAAGTTTCGGCAATCAATCCGTTCAAATATCTTGTAGTTACCAGAGTAATTGCTACAACAATGATTTTACCAATTCTCACAATCTATGTTATTATGATTGCGCTTGTTGGAACCTATTTGGCTATCATTTTGATGGAAAGCATGTCGCTAAAATATTTTGTTGATTCGGTTGTAACTACAATTGAATTTGGCGATTTCATTCCAGGCGTTGGCAAGACCTTCGTTTTTGGATATTTAGTTGGAATGGTCGGCTGCTATAAAGGTTTGACAGCAGAGGGTGGAACTGAAGGCGTTGGACGGGCCTCAACAACTGCAGTTGTTCTTTCTTCGCTGCTCATTTTAATTTTTGATATGGTTTTAGTGAAAATCTCTTTATGGTTATGGCCAACGATAAGTTAGTTGAAATAAAAAATCTTTCTAAGAGATTTGAAGCACTTTCCGTGCTGGATGACATTTCTATTGATGTTCTGCGCGGAGAAAACCTTGTTGTCTTTGGAAGAAGCGGACAAGGAAAAAGCGTTTTGCTAAAATGTATAATTGGATTGATGCATCCCGATGCCGGTAAAATTTATATTAAAGGAAATGATATTTCGCTGCTTTCGATGAAAGAGTTGAATGATTTGCGTAAAGATATTGGCTTTCTATTTCAAGGCTCGGCGTTGTATGATTCTATGACTGTTAGAGAAAATTTGGAATTCCCTCTTCAGAAACACTTTCCGGATAAACCGCAGAAAGAAATTGATGAAAAAGTACTCAACACTCTGGAGCTTGTTTCTCTGGAAGACGCTATAGATAAAATGCCGAGCGAGCTTTCCGGCGGAATGAAAAAGAGAATTGGCTTAGCTCGTTCAATTATTACCGATCCCGAGTTGATGCTTTACGATGAACCTACAACGGGACTTGATCCAATTACAACAAAAGAAATTAGTGAGCTTATAATAAATTTACAGAAGAAATTGAACATGACTTCAATCGTTGTTACTCATGATTTAATTTGTGCAGAAATTATAGCAGACCGTGCAATATTTCTGCGGGATGCAAAGATAGCTTATGAAGGAAATATTACAGAGCTTACAAATTCGGCTGATTCGTTCTTGCGGAATTTTTTCAGTCATGAATTAGTAAAAGAATAGGAGTTTTAGATGCTTAAGCAGTTAGAGGGTGCGCGACTTGGAATTTTTATTTTTCTAGGAACCGTAATGTTGGTGCTGTCAATTTTTCTACTCGGCAACAAGGAAAAACTTTTCAGCACAACAATAGAAATCAAAGCATACTTTAATCAGATTGAAGGATTGAAACCCGGCGCGCCGGTTCGTTTGAGCGGTTACGATGTTGGCAGCGTGCAAAGTATTTCTCTGGAAAGCGGTTCTAACGGACGGGTTGAAGTTGTAATGAACATTGATATTGCGCTGAAGAAATTTATTAGAATTGACAGCCGCGCGGCTGTTGAAACCGAAGGCTTAGTAGGTAAAAAAATTGTTACAATCGCTCCCGGCTCGCCCGATAAACCGGAAGTTAGCAGCGGCGGAGTAATTCCATCGAAGAACCCGGTTAATGTTTCGGCAATTATTGAAGAATCGCAAGCGATTATGAGTAACATCAAAACGCTTAGCAAAGAATTTTCGGATGTGTTTGCAAAGATTAACAAAGGCGAAGGAAGCCTTGGCAAACTTGTTAACAGCGATGCACTTTACAATTCAACTGTTTCGTTAACACAATCAGCTGATAAGAGCCTTACTTTAATCACAAAACGGTTGGACGAAATTTCCGACATCATTGTAAGCACAAGCGGCGGCATTAAAAAAATTGTTAATCGGATTGACACAACGATTATTGATGCCCGCAGATTATTAGCTAAAATTGATAAAGGTGAAGGCGCTTTAGGAAAATTAATCGGCGATCAGCGCATGGCGGATTCCGTAAGTTCGGTGATAACAAATCTTGCCAAAACCAGCGAGTATGCGCGCATTGCAACAACAAGCTTCGCGGAAAACATGGAAGCTCTCAAGCATAACTGGCTGTTCAAAAGTTATTTTGAGCAACGCGGCTATTGGAACCAATCAGAATATGAACAAGCAATTGATAGTCAGTTGAAAGAGATGAAGAAGCAGCAATCAATTCTTGATGAGAAGATGAAAGAATTAAGTGATCTGGAAACTAAACTGCAAAACCCAAAGAAGTAATTTTCTTGTATGGAAGGGTCTAACTTGTCCGCCGTTCTATGGCGGAGACCGTTCCTAAATCAATTCTTAGCGGAGAGTTCTTCCCACCTTTTACTAACAACATCCCATACTTGATCAACAGAAACAGCTTTCATTGCTTCCGCTTCTTGTTCATCTGTGTATGATTCCAAAACCAGCGGAGATTTAATTGTTCTGTGTATTTCACCATACGGACCCCAATCAGTCGGATCTGAAGAACCAAGAATTGCGCAAGTTGGAGTTCGAACTGCAACTGCAACATTCATTGGTCCTGTACAGTTGGTTAAACACATATTAGAATTTTGAATTAGCGCAGCAAGCTCGCCGATGGTGTTTGTTCGAAAAGCCAAAAATATTTTTTGCGGATTTGCTGCAACAACATACTCAGCCAATTCTTTTTCTTTACCACTCCAGGTAACAATCACATTT
>DAIEQT010000119.1 GCA_027347545.1 Ignavibacteria bacterium
TAATGCGCGGCTTAACAAGCATTAACGAAGTCGAAATTCGTGAATGCATAAGAACTCTAAAACATACTCACGCCGGAACTGGTTTTATGCATGAGTCATTCAACAAAGATGACGCTGGCAAGTTTACCCGTCCGTGGTTCGCATGGGCAAATACTTTATTCGGCGAGTTTATTATTAAGGTTGCAAATGAACATCTGCAGTTGCTGAAAGAGAAGTATTAGCTAATTTTCCTTTGCAATTTTTAAGCAAGTTGCGAAAAGCTCATCTTTGATTCTGAAGCCATTATTTCTTAATAGCACCAAGATTGGTTTTACAGATGGGATGATGTTTAGATTTTTAGCGGAAAGAATCAAACTAATAGTTCCAATCGCTTTAATACCAAATGCCGCAGCACATTTACGCGCAGCAAGATCGTCAATTACAGCAATATGCCCTTCGTTATTAAGACAGAATGATAAAACTTCACTTTCCCCTTTGCCTAAATCCCAAGCCGCTATTTTTAGATCAACCGTAACCACATGGAATAGAGGTAATTCGCTAATCCATTTTATTGCGGAATCAGTCTTATCCGGATGAGCTGTAATTTCATCATGTACACCTTGTGTTACTACCAAAACGTTCGCCTGATGTAACAATATATCTATCCGGTCTATTGCGCTGAGCGAAATAATTGGAGAAGCATTTACAACTAATTTAGTCATGTGAGTTTTCTCTAAGTAAGTCCTCCCCGGTTTCCTGGAAAGGCGATACACCATAATCGTTCAATGCAGCCAGAAATGACTGCCTGCTTACGCCTGCAATCTCCGAAGCTTTTGATTGCGATATTTTTCCAAGCTCATACCATTTTATTGCAGCTGCCATTCTCATTTGAGAAACAAATTCATTAGGCGCCGCTCTTAAGGTAGCTAACAACTCCGAAGGCAATTCGATTTTTATTTCAAGGTTCATAGTGCACCTAAAGATTCTTATTTTACATATAAGATATATAATCATACTCAACTTCTTCAAGGAAAGAATTATGAAAAAGTGGTTGCTTATTATTACTCTAACTGCTTCATCTCTATTTGCTCAAAGAAATCTAACTCAGTTTGTAAATCCTTTTATGGGTACGAATGGACACGGGCACGTTTATCCCGGCGCTACAGTTCCTTTTGGAATGGTGCAGCTAAGTCCCGATAACGGACGAGGCGGATGGGACTGGTGTTCCGGCTATAATTATTCCGATAGTTTGATTGCCGGTTTCAGTCACAAGCATTTAAGCGGCACCGGCATTGGCGATTTGTGCGACATCAGTTTTATGCCTACCGTTTTGCCAAAGGATTTTGATGAATCAAAACTGGGCCTGCAAAAATTCCAGACTAAGTTTTCTCACAACAGTGAAAAAGCCGAGCCCGGTTTTTACACTGTTACTTTAGACAGCAAAGTAAAAGTTGAATTAACCGCCACGCTCAGAAGTGGAGTTCAGCGTTATACTTTCCCAAAGAATAGCGATGCTTTTGTTCAGCTCGATCTTGGTTTTGCAATCAATTGGGATTCGCCGGTAGAGACTTACATCAAAATTGAAAGCCCAACGCGCATTGTGGGTTATAGATTATCCAAAGGCTGGGCGGAAGATCAAAGAGTTTATTTCGTGACAGAGTTTTCAAAACCATTTTCGCTTCATTGGATTGGAAACGAAACAACGCTTCCACTAGGCGGCACTGAATTCAAATCCAAAAAAGTAAAAGCTGTGTTTAAATTTGATTTCAACCAGGTATTGATTCGTACCGCGATTTCTTCTGTTAGTATTGAAAGCGCCAAAGCAAATCTTGTTGCTGATAAAGCTGATCAAAGCTTTGAGACAATTAGAACCGCAGCGTTGAAGCAATGGAATAAAGAACTCAACAAGATTCAAGTAAAATCCAAAAACAAGAATTTACTTGTAACATTCTACACTTCACTTTACAGAACAATGTTAGCGCCGGTAATTTTCAGCGATGCCGACGGCGGCTACAAAAGTCCGGATAAGACTGCCCGCAAAACCGATGGCTACACCAAGTACAGTATTTTTTCTTTGTGGGATACATTCCGCGCCGCTCATCCTCTTTTCACAATAACACAGCCGGAGCGAATTAGCGATATGATAAATTCCATGCTCGCTCATTACCGCGAGTATGGCTTGCTTCCTGTTTGGGAATTAGACGGCAATGAAACGAACTGCATGATCGGCTACCATGCAATTCCGGTTATTGCCGATGCGATTCTAAAAGGCTTCAAGGGATTTGATATAAACGAAGCGTTTACCGCAATGAAACTTTCAGCGATGCAAGACCAATTTGGTTTGAAAGAATATAGAGAGCTTGGATATGTTCCGGCTGATAAGGTAAACGAATCTGTTTCCAGAACTCTTGAGTACGCTTACGATGATTGGTGCATCGCTCAAGTTGCCCAGCATTTAGGTGCTGAACAAGATTACAAATATTACTCGGCACGTTCCGAGTATTACAGAAATTTATTCGATCCAACAACCGGATTTATGCGCGGCAAACTTAATGATGGAACATGGCGCACACCTTTTAATCCTAAACGCTCAGACCACAACACACACGATTACACAGAAGGAAACGCCTGGCAATACTCTTGGTTTGTTCCTCAGAATGTTCAAGGCTTGATAAATCTTCACGGCGGAAAGAAAAAGTTTTCACTCAAACTTGATTCCCTTTTTACAATAGATTCCAAAGTTGAAGGAGACAACGCAAGCCCGGATATAAGTGGTTTGATTGGGCAGTACGCTCACGGCAACGAACCAAGTCATCACACAGCTTACATGTATAGCTTCACCGGTGAAGCATGGAAGAC
>DAIEQT010000176.1 GCA_027347545.1 Ignavibacteria bacterium
AAGATAAGAAATTAAGCCACAAAGGCACTAAAACACCAAGTTTCACTAAAAATAATTCACGTAATTCAACTCATGCGTAACGTGAGTGATTAAGTATAACTGCGTGGCTTTTCACCCGTCCACCAAGAACAGCAATGAAACAACGAAGAACCAACGCCAATAATTTTCACCTTTTGTATTTTTAGAACAACATTAACAGCATAACTTTCTTTGTCAATCCAAACACAATGACCGCTCAAATGCCACTCTGAAAAAAGAGGTCGGATTAAAAAGCTCGTTAGTTGCTCCTTACCATCACTTTAGCAGTAGCATTTTCTTAGTTTCGGAAAATCCGTTATCTGTTTGCAGCTTGTAGAAATAAACTCCACTTGGTAATTCTCCATTCTCAATTCTCAATTTGCAATTATAGTATCCCGCTTGTTTATATTCATTCACAAGTGTTTCGACTTCTCTTCCCAGTACATCATAAACTTTAATTGTAACAAAACTTGATTGAGGTACTGAATAATTTATTGTTGTTATTGGATTGAATGGATTGGGGTAATTTTGAAAAAGTCTATAGCTAGCTGGAAAGCCGCAAGAAGAGAGTAATGAAATGTTCGTGATTATTTCCTTTTGATCGTAAATGTACACTCCGTTAAGATGATCTGAGAGAAAAACATAATGGGCGTTAGTACATATCGCATTCGACCAACCTGGGGTATTAGCACGTGCAACTTCCTTAATCGAGTCTAGTGAATGAACATCCAGAATAATCATACCGTTATCTTCATAGTAGCCATTTGAGAATAAGGAAACAAATGCCAGAGAACCTTTTACTGAGATATCTACAATTCGCCTGCCAAAGTCGAATGAGCCTAATTCAATAGGATTATTAGGAACTGAAATATCGAATGCGTGAAGAGTTGAAAAATCAGCAACGAATAACGTATTACCAACAGGATAGATAGCTTCACATGAATTATAATATTTTTCCCAAACTAAGATCGGCTTGCTTGGAGAGGAAACGCTATAAATACGAACGCCTCCATAACCTCCGTTTACAAAGAGAAGAGTGTCTCTCAGAAAAATACCGTCAACATACATTGAAGTTGGCATTGGAATATTAGTAATGTATTTAGGGTTTGACGGATGAGCAACACTAATTAAGTGAACATCATCATAGGAACCACCACATGCAGCTAACGTATCGGCAACGTCAAGTTTCATTGCCCATGAGCCGTAATTTAATTCACCAATAAGTTTTAGACTGTCCGCACCTATTACATCAAACACTTTTAAGCCTTGTTGCGACGCTGCATAGATGTGTCCGTTCATCAATCGAATGCCCCTTACACTGCCTATATCGTTTTTGTATTCAAATTTTATGCGGGGATTGAATATATCTCTGATATCCACTAGCAGCAATCCTGGATTAGCGAATCTTCCCGCAATCAACAAGGAATCTGTCGCTTCTATAGAACCAATATCAGCCAATGTTGAAAGATGGAATCCTTTTCTAGGGTGAAGAATGTTTTTGATATTTACTAATTGGAATTCAGAAAAATGATCACGACTTATAAATAGTAATGTATCTTTAATTGAAACAAAGTCACCTGTTATTCCCTGAGTTCTTGAAATGATAGTTGGGGAAGAAATATAATTAGCATCAATAGTATATATTGTATCTCGAGTGAGACATAGTACAGTATCGCTTCGGTTCTTGAATGACGTTTGTAAAGGTAGTCTTAAAAATCCACGTCTCTTAGGAGTAATAGGAGTTGATAAATCAATTAGAGTCAAGGTTGAATTAGACCAATTATCCAATCCCAGATAATTTTCTACCAATATTCCCTTGTTGTTTGAAAATTCGAGTCCAACAATATTAACTATATCTGAACTTGAGAACGAACCAACGCTATCAAGTCTTGCAATTTCAGCTATTGTTATCCTATCATTATTAATACAGTATAAGAAGTTTGAGTAAGTTCTCAATCGATTACATGGAAATCTTGCTTCAATAAGTGTGGCTGGATTACTTAGGTTTGTAATGTCTACTTTGGAAACTCCATCGCTTCCATGTGAAATAAAAAGGTTGGTTGAGTCCAAAATCAAACCATATGAGCGATTGGGAAAGTATAATTTTGCAATCTCACGTGGGTGATATACATCTTTTACATCGAGAATATGCAACCCGGTGAGCAGATCTGATACAAATAGTGTTTTGTCCTTAACCGTAATATCTTCAACGGTACTCGGAAAATAACATTCGCTCAATTGGAAGACACTGTCGGTCGAAATAATTCGGCTAATTATGACTGTTCCTCCTGCCCCGAGATAAAGATATTTACCATCCGTGCAATTTGTTTTTGAACTACCCAACAGAGCTCTGCTTTTGGGTTCAATTACTTTCGTTTGTGCACTTAAGTGTTGATTGCCCTCAATGCTGAACAAAATAATTATAGAAAGAAAAACTGAAAATATTTTGCTAACTCTCTCACTATTCATTTTATTACTCTGAAAAGAAATTTGCACCTAACTTATAATTATTCTGCACGGCAAAATTAGTTAAAGAACTCTCATCCGCCTTTCTCGGACAAGTATGCACGGTGTTGTTTTATTTATTTCGTAAACCCTCGTCGCGCTTCGCTTGTCGAAGCGGGCAAATTCGTAAATCGTAATTGTGGCAATTTCCCGGTTCCCCATGTAGTTGTATAGAATGGAACCCCGTTGTCGTTTGAAACTTACCCATAGGAGTTTTTAGAATCAAGACTAAAAGACGCTGTCAGCAATTGGCATTCGGCGTTAGGTTTTTCCCGTTGTAATCCGCGCTCTAGTTGGAGGCTTCTTGTATAAACCACCCAATTATGTAGTTAGAATTAAGTCGCCGTAATTTAAGTTCCAAACGTTGCTAAGAGCTTTTTTGGAATCTATTGCTGATTCATTCATTACAAAAATTATCTAACTAAAAATTTGCGGTATTATTATGGCAAACAAACAAGTTTATTTAATGGCGGTTCTACTACTTTTTGTAATCTTTGGCTGCACGGCAACCAATACTTTACAAAGTCCAACCAAAGCTGAAAACGCGCAAGCCAATCTTCCAAAAGTTGAGCGGGAATTCCGAGCGGCTTGGGTTGCAACCGTTGCAAATATTAACTGGCCAAGCAAACGAACTCTTACAACTGACGAACAGAAACAAGAAGCCCTCAGCATTCTAGATAAAATGAAAGCCGATCACTTTAACGCAGTAATTTTTCAAGCGCGCCCGCAATGCGATGCACTTTACAAAAGCGATATTGAACCATGGTCTTATTACTTAACGGGCAAACAAGGCAAAGCGCCGGAACCGTTTTACGATCCGCTGGAATTTTGGGTTGAAGAAGCGCACAAGCGTGGAATGGAATTGCACGTTTGGTTAAATCCTTACAGAGCTCATCACTCAAGCGGCGGAGAAGTTGGCGAGCAATCTGTTGTAACGAAACATCCGGAATTAGTTGTAAAACTTAAAACCGGCTACTGGTGGCTCGATCCGAGCAAAAAAGAAACTCAAGATTATTCTTTGAGTGTGGTTTTGGATATCGCAAAGCGTTACGATATTGATGGTATTCACTTCGATGATTATTTCTATCCCTACCCTTCATATAATAACGATGAAGACTTTCCGGATGAAGCAAGCTGGAAAAGTTATATAGCCGGCGGAGGCAAATTAACTAGAGGCGATTGGCGCCGCGAGAGTGTTAATAATTTTATTCACAGCGTGTACAAAGGGATAAAAGAAGTTAAACCAAATGTGAAGTTTGGTTTAAGTCCGTTTGGAATTTGGCGCCCACGCAATCCGGAATCCGTTGAAGGCTTCGACCAGTATGATCAATTATATGCCGATGCGAAACTTTGGATTAATGAAGGCTGGGTTGATTACTGGACTCCGCAAATTTATTGGAAGATAAGCACACCGCTGCAAAGTTTTCCGGCTCTTGTAGGCTGGTGGAAAGAACAAAATTTGAAGAACAAACATTTCTGGCCGGGAATAACAATAGATAGAGAAAATAATGAAGCAAACTCTTTGGAAGTGATAAATCAAATTATGACAATAAGAGGAATGCTTCCCGAATCGCCGGGAAATATTTTTTGGAGTATCGGACCGATGCTAAGGTTCAAAGAACTTGCTGATGCAGTTGTAAACGGACCATATAAAAAAGAAGCTTTAGTACCGGCAACACCCTGGTTTAACAATCAGCCGGTAGCTCAGCCAAGCGTGGCAACTAAAATTGATAACGACAAAGTTAAAATCTCCTGGACGCATGTAAAGAAAGAAAATGTTTTTAAGTGGGTTGTCTATATGAAATATGGCAGCATGTGGACTTACGAAATTTTAACAAACGATATTACCACTTACGAAGCGCCGCTTGAATCGGAATATAAATTTTACAATGACAACGGCAGTTTGCAGACTAAAAAGATGATACTAACAGACATTGCAGTTTCAGCAGTGGATAGAGTTAGCAACGAAAGCACTTTAACGATTCATAAGATTAAGTAAAATCTATTTCTGCAGAAGTTTTATATCGTCCCCAAAGGGACTTAACAAATATTGTGTTCATTAGTCAATAGATATATCGCTCCTCCGAAGGAGTCCTTTGGACTAAGGGAGCTAAAAATCCCGCTAGGGATAAAATATCTATAAGTAAAGAATACCAAATAAACCAAAGTCCCTTTAGGCGGATGTCGCATAATTAATATTTTGTTAATAAATAGCCCGCGGATGACGCAGATTTAACGGATTTGCACTGATAAATTTTTGATTCATTAATTATGCAACATCCACCTTTAGGGACGAAACAGAAAATAACTTTCCTCATTGCTATATCGGTTTTGAGGTTAATTTGCTGCCGCTTGTAAAATGGAAACGCAGTTGTAGAATAATCGATGGTTTTAATACACGGTCGTACAAATACCGTTTGGAGCTAAAATGAAAAAATGGTTTACCTTCTTTACACTTTTGATTTTACTGTATGCTTTTTGTTCCTCCTTTCTATCTGCCCAAAAACTATCATTCGATTTTTATAAAGATAAGATTGCCATGTTAAACCTTGGCGGTGAAAAAGCATTTACCGCAGCGGAAATCAAAGACAAAATTGAAAGCGGAATTGCTTCGGCAAAAGAACAAAATTCAGATGCAGTAATTTTCAGCGCAAATTTCTTCTCTCAAGCCATACTAAATTCGCTAAATAAAGAATCTGCATTTAAGATCGTTAAAGAAGCATCAGAATTAGCAGTAGAGAATAACCTTTTCTTCTTTATTGAGATTAACTTTGCGAAAATTGCGAAGAATGCTAAGCTTGTTGATATAAAAAACAATATCAGCGCTTTTGTTAAAAACACAGAACTCGATGGTTTGTATTTCAGTGGAGTTGATTTCAGCTCCGAAGCAGAAAATGATTTGTTCGAAAACTTAATTGTTGAGTGCACGTTAATAAAGCCATTCCTGTCTATCTCTACTTCAATTGAAGCAAGCGAAACAAATAATGCTCTAGTTGAAACTTATATTCAAAAAGGAATTATTGATTTCTTGCTTGATGAAAATTCCGATTACTGCATAGTAAGCAATCCGGCTGTTAGTACATCCGAAGAGAAGCTCCTCCCGCAATATCTAAAGAGACTTCAGCCGGAATTTTTTATTTCGCTTAATCTTGCCAATGTAATTGGTAAAAATGATTCGGAAGTTCTTATCGTTGCAGAAAAGAGAACGAAGCTAATTGTATCTGACAAAAAAGTGAATTTCATATTTGCCGAAAAGAGCGATACGCTGAAACTTAAAATTGGCAAGAGAGATTTGAACATTCCCAAAGCCGATTGGGTTATTCCATACAATTACACGCTAAACAAAGATAACTCGGTTAGCCGCTACGGAAATTGGGTTGAGTTCCGCAGACCATTTGAAAAGAAGACTAACAGCAACACTTACAACTTGCTTTGCAGAACAAAATATCCATCAACCGTCACCATCAACAACGAATCTGTTAAGCTTTACAAAACCGGGGTTTTCTTCAACAAGATTAAGCTGAATGTGGGTTTGAACAAGCTTAGAGCTGAAGCAAAAGATGAGAAGGGACAAACAGCAGTTTATGAAGACAGAGTTTTCTACTTACAGAAACAAGTAGTTGCAGAAACTCAACTTACGATTGATGAAAGCTCAATCCAGCCGAATGAAAACATGACTCTCTTACCTGAAGATTACTTAACTGTTTCTTTCAATGGTACGAAAGCACAAAAAGGAACTGTAGTAATCAATCCTTCCGGATTATCATTCGAATGCCAGAGAGAAGATTACAACGGCTCTAGCCGTTACGAAGTGCAAATTCCATTAAATAGTTTTGCTAAAAAACAGAAACACGAAATCAAATTAGTTTTGAAACCGGCGGAAGATAATTCTAATCTTGTTTCGGTTGAGAAAACTCTTAAATATACTTTCACTGTACAAGATAAACCGGATTTTCCTTTGCTTGTAACGACAGACAACAATTCCATTTTCACTTTCACTCTCGCGCCAATTAGAC
>DAIEQT010000199.1 GCA_027347545.1 Ignavibacteria bacterium
TAACTTCATGCGGGTTTGCATCAACATTAACTTCGTTGGGGTATGATGGAATTAGCTTTTCAACACGATAAGTATTTTGCGCGTGGCTGCCGATTAATGATAGATCAAAGACACTTCTGATTTTGAACAAATGATCTACAAAATCTGTAAGTCTCGAAGAATCAATTAAAATTTTAGTTGAATGGCACAAAGGGTTTGCGCTGTTTCGGAATAAATGAAATGTAAAACCATCAACATCAAACCGGCGAAAATCTTCCGGACTTGTTTTCCCTAATTCGTCTCCAACAAGCAGCATCATAAATGAATCCGCTTGAGGCCCATTAATTTCCACTAAACTAAACTTGCCGGAAATGTCTTCGGTTTTAATGTCTTCCATAATTATAAACTTGTTGATCCAGCTAAATAATCTATTGGACGGATCATAATCACTTAAGACCCAATATTCACCTTCATTAGAAATTAGGGTTGTCTTAGCGATGAATCTGCCTTTTTCATTTAAGAAGAGCGTATTCTTCTTAGTGAATGGCTTAATTTCCTTTACATCATTCGTGGAAACGCGGTGAACAAAATCAGCAGTATCCTTTCCAATCATTTTTATCAATGTTGGCTGTTCAACAACTTTTAAGCAGACACCATTTTTTAACGCCGCGAGTTCTTCTTCAAGATTTGTAAAGTAGAGAAAAGAATTCCCATCGTGTTTAGCTTGAAAATAATTTTCTTTTATGTAGTCAACAAAATTCATTAATGCACTTTCTCCGGAAGTTCAGAATTGGTTCTATTAATATTTTCTTATCCATTTAGAAGTCATATTTGTAATATATAGTTGTCGTTTCTCACTCCAATAAAACGGAATTGAATCGCGCAGTCTAATTACGTGCAATGAATCCTCCCAGAAATGACTTGTAAATCTGTATTCGTAATAATCGGGGTACTTATCGTTGTTAATATTTGCTATCGTCCTTTTCATTGTAAGCGCTAAATAAGTTTCCAACAGATGCGGTGGCTTTTGCCATCCGTCTGTCAAAAAGTAATTATAGTTACGGTTGCCGGAAATAATTCCATCTTCGTAATTAAGCTCAACGTACTTCATGTTCTTTGGCTTCCAGGTTTTGATAGACATTCTGTTGAAGCCACCATGAATTGGAACCTCAGATTCCCAGTGGCGGATAAACTCGCCATCTCTGCACTCAAATAGTGTAAGCCAAAAGAAAGCCGTTCCTAACTTTGTGCTGTCCAGATTAATAAAGCTTGATTCAAAGCCAATAACGTTTTTAGATTCGATAAAACGTTCACCCGGTTTACTCTTGGCAATTACCGCAAGTACATAATTAGCTCCGTCTTGAAAATAAATTACAGCCGATTTCGGAACGTTATAAGTAAAAGTTCTATCAAATTCTACGAGATAGTTTCCCTCGCCGTAATTATCGGCAATATACTCTCTTAAAGAAATCGTATCGCATGGGAAACGATTTTTTGTTTGCTCTTTTTCAACAGCCAGATTGTATTCCTTAATATCCTGTTCTTTGGAAGCAGATGTAGCGGCATCGTCCCCAGTGGTTCCGCTCTTAGAACACGCAGCAACAATTATCACGAGCAAAGAAAACACAAATAACAACTTAATAAGCTTCATTAAACTACCCCTTACTAAAATCATTGTTTAGCTAATTCATCTAAAAAATACGCTGCGCTGTGTAAACCCTTTTCAAAATTTTCCAAACGGAAATGTTCATTTGGAGAATGTATATCGTCCGAGTCCAAACCTAAGCCCATCATAACCGCCGGAGCTTTTAGCTGCTTCATAAAATCTACAATAATAGGAATTGAGCCGCCTTCACGCGTGAAAACAGTTTTTCTTCCGAATGCTTTAGCAAGCGCTTTGGATGCAGCATTAATTCCGGCACTATCTAAAGGAGCCACTGCCGGCGGTCCAAAATGTAATTTACGAACCTCGGTTGTTACGCTTTTGGGTGAAATTGATTTGAAGAATTTAGCGAACTCTTTGGCAATCTTTTCCGGATCTTGATTTGGTACCAATCTCATGCTAATTTTTGTCATAGCTTTTGAAGGAAGGACTGTCTTAGCACCTTTCTCAGTAAAACCGCCAATAATTCCGTTACAATCCAAACTTGGGCGAACCCACAAGCGTTCCAAAGTAGTAAAGCCTTTTTCACCTTGAAGCTCTTTAACAGCCAAATCTTTTGCGTAAGCTTTTTCAGAAAATTTCAGTTTCTTAAAATTTTCTCTTTCTTGTTTAGTAGGAAGCTGCACATTCTTGTAAAAATTAGGAATTGCGATCTTTCCGTTTTTATCATGCAGTTTGCTAATCATCTTTGCGAGCTCGTTAATCGGGTTAGCAACAGCGCCGCCAAAACTGCCGGAGTGCAAATCACGGTTAGCGGCAGTTACTTCAACTTCCATGTATAGAAGTCCGCGTAAACCGTAAGTGATAGTTGGAACGTTTGGCGCGTACATGCTTGTATCCGAAATCATAATGCAATCACACTTGAGCAACTCGTGTTCTGTTTGTAAGAATTCAGCAAGGCTTGCACTTCCAATTTCTTCTTCACCTTCAAACAAGAACTTAACATTAACCGGAAGCGAGCCGGTTACTTTCATAAACGCTTCCACTGCTTTTAGGTGAACAAAATTTTGACCTTTGTTATCATTTGCGCCGCGTGCATATATTTTTCCATCTGCAATACGTGGTTCAAATGGATCGGAAGTCCATAAGTCAAGCGGATCAACAGGTTGAACATCATAATGTCCATAAATTAAAACTGTCGGCTTGCCAGGTTGCTTCAGCCATTCACCATAAACTAAAGGATGCCGTTTAGTTGGAAAAATCTTTACTTTTTCCATACCGGCGGATTCAAACTGCTTTGCTACAAAGTTTGCACAATCAACCATTTTATCTTTGTGCGTATCAAGCGTGCTAATACTTGGAATTCTTATATAGTCTTTTAATTCATCCAAATAAGCATCAAAATTATCTTTTAGATAATTGATGATGTTTTCCAAAATTCCTCCTAGGGCTATAACAGTAATTAAAGATATGTTTTCTTTTCTTTGTTTCTAATTTACACCTAAGTAGTGCTGGATTCAAGTTGTCGGGCTAATGTTTCGTAGTTATAACTACCCGTTCCAACTCCCTTTTCATACTTCGCCGAATATTGGTAAATTCATATTGAAAAAAATTAGCGCGATGATAATAGTTAAATACATACTACGAAATCACTTTCTTCCCTTCGTTTTCGCCTCTTTAGTCTTGATTGCGGTATTCTTGCTTCAATTTGTAATGAAAGTTGCCGATAAACTTGTAGGAAAAGGTTTGGGCGCTTGGGTAATTATTAAGCTAATTGGCTTGAGCCTCGGTTACATTTTAGTTCTAGTAATTCCGATGGCTGTACTTATTGCAACGCTAATGGCTTTTGGAAATATGTCCCAGAACAATGAAGTAACAATTCTGAAAGCGACTGGCATAAGTCTATATAAAATGATTGTCCCCCCGCTGATCGCCAGTGTGTTCGTGGCAATTGGATTAGTTTATTTCAACAATAACATATATCCAGACGCGAATCACGAGCTGCGGATTCTGCAAGAAGATATTGCGCGGAAGAAGCCAACGCTCTCTCTTGTACCGGGAGTTTTCTCTCAAGAAGTTGCGAGCTATGCAATTTTGGTTAGAGAGATTGACCAAGCAACGAACGAATTAAAACAGATTACCATTTACGATTACTCGAATCCCCCAAAGGTTAACATTGTTACCGCCGAAGAAGGAAAAATTTATTTTACTCCTACGCAAAAAAAACTAATGATGGATTTGAAGAATGGGGAGATTCATGAATCTGATAACAACCAGCAAGATATTTACAGAAAGCTAAGATTTACACGCCACAAAATTGCAATGCCGGCGGAACAATTTACTTTTGAGCAATCGGCTCCCGGCGGTCCGCGTGGTGACAGAGAAATTGGCGCTCCGGAAATGAAGGTGATTGTTGACAGCTTGCGGAAAATTCAAAACACGTATCTCGCTGAGTTCAAGTCTAAAATTATTACGTCGGTTAATCTTGCAGCAAATCCAAATGGAAATGCGCAAAGCGGAAACGAATACGTTTATGTAAAAGTTGAACAGCGTTTGAGAGCCAACCAAGCGGCAATGTCGGATGTACTTTCCCGCCTAGAATACAACCGCAAAGAAATTAACCGTTACATGGTGGAAATCCACAAAAAATATTCTTTACCATTTGCTTGTATAGTGTTTGTCTTGATTGGCGCGCCTCTTGGAACAATGACCCGCAAAGGGGGTATTGGAATGGCGTCCGGAATCAGCTTGTTCTTCTTTGTTATATATTGGGCTTTCCTAATTGCCGGAGAAAAACTTGCCGACCGCGATTTGCTTTCTCCATTTGTAGGAATCTGGAGCGCTAATTTCGTTCTCGGAATTTTCGGCGTTGCGCTATTAATCAAAACTGCAAAAGAAAAAGTTACGCTCAGTTTCGATTTCATCACAAAGTACATTCCGCAATCATGGAAACAGCAAGAAGAGCCAAATGAAAATTCTTGATAGATACTTAGTAAAACAGTTTTTGCAGACACTCTTCTTCGCACTCTTAGCATTCACTTTGATTTTTGTTGTGCTGGACACAATGGAAAATCTTGATGACTTTATTGATGAAAGCGTTGCCGGAAAACTTGTTTTGCAATACTACTTAGTTTTTATTCCGGAGATGATTAGAATAATTCTGCCAATCTCAGTTCTGCTGGCACGTTTGTTTACTGCCGGTAAACTTGCCAACCTAAACGAACTAACTGCAATTAAAGCAAGCGGAGTAAGCCTCTACAGACTAATGATGCCTTTCCTAATTACATCAATCTTCATCAGCCTATTTACTGTTTACTTTAGCGGCTATCTTGTTCCAATGGCAAACAAGCACAAAGTTTTTATAGAACAGACATACATGAAAAAAGGCTTGGTACATTTTGGAAGCAATATTTTCTTTCAGGATACCGGAAGCCGGGTTGTAACAATAAATTATTACGATGTTGCTATGGGGCAAGCCAATCAGGTAAGCATCCAGGAGTTTGATCCCAAAGACAAAACCAAGTTGGTTTCCAGATCGGACGGATTCCGCATGAGCTATGATTCTACAAAAAGTAAGTGGCAATTATTCAGCGGGACAACTAGAAGTTTTTATGATAACTCGGAGAAGTTGGAAAAGTTTCTTGTTAAGGATTTTCCCTCACTGCATTTTAAGCCGGAAGATGTAATTAAGAAACAGCGCAAGCCGGAAGAAATGACTTTGAGTGAGCTAAGTAATTTTAGCGAAGAACAGCTTAGAACCGGCAACGATGCTGTCCGTACTGAGATTGCTTATCACTCAAGAATAGCTTACGCATTCTCAAGCATTATAGTTGTAATGTTCGGACTACCAATCTCTTCAAACAGACGCCGAGGCGGTTTAGCTATACAGTTTGGAATAAGCATGGCTGTTACTTTTCTCTATCTAGTGTTTATGAAGATTAGTCAAGCCTTTGGAGAGAATGGAGTACTTAATCCGTTTCTTACCGCGTGGCTGGCAAATTTACTTTTCTTGGTTATTGCGTTAGTTAACTTAAAACGGGCGATGAAGTAGATATAGCATCAAGATAATCTAATGGCACAATTGTTTATATTTATTGAAAAAAATGGAGAATTATGCGAACAATTGAGGAATTCCAGAGCAATGGAAAGAATTTTTGGCTCAAAGAACTTATTGATTTAGAAAAAAATTCTAGTATTATTCCACTATTAATAGACACTCAAGATAAATTTATAAGTTTATTAAACATTTCCGACAAAAGTCCCTTTACTTGGAAAGAGACACTTAAAAACACAAAAAGTCTTTACCCGAATTTATTTCTCAAGCATTTAATAGTACTATCTGATATTGGTGGTGAAAAATTAATGAGGTTTAAGTCCGAATTACCAAATATGATTAAAGAAAATAAGTTTGATTTTGTTTGGAATGCTAAAAACTATGATTACCAATTTAAAACTTTGACTGACTCTAAACCTTGGAATAATAAGAACCTAAATGTAGATGGAGAATCACTGATAAATGAAGTTGCGTTCGATGACCTTATTGAAGATGTCGCAATGTTGATTTTATTTGGTGGTTCAGCAATCGATGTTGAATTACCCGAAGAAATTTATGATAAATGCATTATAGGGAATTTATTAGGCAAAAGTGACGAGTTAGAAAGTTTTGTGAGGCAAAGATATATTTGGGTAAGTAGAATAACGGGAGGCGCAACTGCTAACTCTATGGGACAATTGGCTCAAAATTATGTTGTTGATTATCTTAAAAATAAACTTCCAAGTTGGGATTTTACTAGAAAAGATATACCTTCTGTAAGTCAAAATGATGGAAGGACACCAATGAAATTTGATATTGTTGCAAAGTCACCTTCTGAAAAATATTGTGCTATTGAAGTTAGTTTTCAAGTTACAACAAATAGTACTATTGAAAGAAAGGCTGGTCAAGCTCAAGCACGTCAAGCTATATTAAATAAAGCTGGGTATTCGATAGCATATGTAATTGATGGTGCCGGAAATTTTGAACGGAAATCAGCATTAACAACTATTTTACAGTTTTCAGACTGTAGTGTTACTTTTAATGAATTTGACAAATTAAAAACTTTCCTTGAATCATTAGAAAAATAAAATTATGGCTCATCAAAGCGAAGATATTATAAAGCTTGATTTATTAGATAATGGCATAAGTAGCGTTTACGATATCAAGAAGCATTTTTCCAAAGATTCAAATGTCCTTATTTTTTCATTACCATTTATAGGACAGACTAAATCTGAAAATGTTAGTTACGAAATCGTTAAGTGCTTATCTGAGAACTTACAAAACTTCGGTGAAAATACTTTGTTTTGTTTTCTAAGCAGTTCGCAAGTCAATTCCGATATATATATTCAACTCCACGAAACACTTACTTATCAATTGAGTATTGCTATTAAGCTTTCTGAACGAATTGAAAGAGACGGATATATTCCAAGTAATTATGCAAACCTTCTTATTCTATCAAAATATAAGAGTAGTTTAAAACACTCTAAGACAAGAATTGCATATACTTATTGTCCAGTTTGCGATAAGACCACGAAAGATTATGGAGGCAAGAAACATCTTTATCATAGTTATGGTACACTAATGTCCGATGTCTGGAGAGATATAACATATTCTCATGGAGATTATCCAAGAGATATTTTAGAAAGGCTTTCAGATTTATTTGGTTTAGATTTATACAAGAAATTAATTTTTTTCGATTTTTCCAGATATAAATCAAAAAATAATAAAGGTGTTATTAGAGATAACCAACTATCTTTTATCATAAACAACAAAGCAACAGATAGTATTATTAATAATTCGCAATTAATAAATGGCGACTGTCTGGAACACCTAAAAAATATTCCGGAATCTACTGTTGACTTCTGTTTTGCCGACCCTCCTTATAATCTTTCAAAAAAATATGATACTTGGAATGATAATCTTGAGACTGAAGAATATTTTAAATGGTGTAATAATTGGATTGATGAGCTAATGCGTGTTTTAAAACCTGGACGATATTTAGCTTTACTGAATATTCCACTATTGTCAACAAGATATTATTCTCA
Organism: Ignavibacteria bacterium; assembly: GCA_027347545.1. Taxonomy (GTDB): domain Bacteria; phylum Bacteroidota; class Ignavibacteria; order Ignavibacteriales; family Melioribacteraceae; genus Stygiobacter. The sequence continues at coordinate 7,661 of DAIEQT010000199.1, forward strand.
TCTAATAAAGAACCATACTTTTATTGACTGGATTGTTTGGGAAAGTCTAAGCATGCCTGTGCGAATGATAATGCCATCCCATTACACAATACTTATATTTTCTAAAGGTTCTCCTATTAAACTACCAAGTTTATCTAATAATCAATTAACAGATCTCGAACTTGATTCAATCGCAACTACTAAAGAAAATTATTGCATCAGAAATAATTGCATAAATTTTAGAGAAAAAAATAATTATACGTATAAAGAACCCATATCGAATCTTTGGTGGGACATACATAGGATTAAGCATAACACTCGTCGAGTTGATCACCCGACACAATTACCTCCAAAATTAATGCACAGATTAATTACACTTTTTACAGAAAAAAACGAATTAGTACTTGATCCATTTAATGGTTCTGGTACAACGACACTATGTGCCGAGCAATTAAATAGAAAGTTTTTGGGTATAGAAAAATCTACAAGTTACTACGAGCTCTCCTTACAACGACATAACGAATTGAGGACTGGTATTGATCCCTTTGGTAAAAGAGATAATTCACCAAAAGCAAAGAATAGTTATGTCCCTCGTGTAAAAACACAAAATTATGTTGTTAGCAAAAAAGAACTACAACTGGAAATAAAGAACATATTTAATAAAATCGGTCATATACCAACGAAAGAAGAAGTAATTGAACTTGGTAAATATCCAATAAAGTATTATAAAGAATATTTCTTGAATTGGGCTGAAGTTTGTGCTGCTGCTAGAACAACTGGGATGCAAGAAGCGAGGGTAGTTAAAAGCGAAAAAAATATTGACAGTCAGTTAAAAATATTTTAAAGGTGCTATAACAAGTCGCTAAACACGGGCTCGTTTTTTAGTGCGGTGTTGTTTATGTCTGATGGATGAAAAGCAACACTGTTATTTCAAATCTACTTCGTCTTCATAACAAATACACCATCCCAATCTTCATCCGGCGGGTTTTCTATGTAAGCTTTGCATCTTTCCAAATAAACTTTAGAAGTAAAATCTTATTGGGCTGAAAAACATTTTTCAAAGTAACTGGAAGCCTCCGCAAACTTATTATGCTTGTATAAATCCAATGCTAAAATATAATCTTCAAGTGAGTTCAATTTTTGCTTCGCCATTTCATCATCA
>DAIEQT010000226.1 GCA_027347545.1 Ignavibacteria bacterium
GATTGATGCGGCGGCATAATTGTTTTTATCACTTCAACGGCTTCATCTTCCGTTAAATCTTCTTTGTTCACCGGAAGCCGCAGCGGAAAGCCGAGATAATCAACGCCAAGCTCCATCAGCAGTTTTGCTTCTTCTTGATCAATAACACCCGCAATTTGTATTAGGTTTTTCATGCTTTTCCAGTTCTTTAAACAAATATAATCAAAACACTTATCCGTCTTTGTTTGAAAAATTTAATTAGGTTACTAATAAATCTTCCTGTATGTTTGTTCCCGTAAGGCAGCAACTTTTGAAGTAGATGTAGACGTAGACGCAAATCGTTTTACCACACAGTAGTTCTTAAGCCTGTCGTAAACAATCAATAATAACAATATGTAAAGGAGCTTCTGTTATGGCAGAGCGCAAAACAGGAACCGTAAAGTGGTTCAACAGTTCAAAAGGTTTTGGTTTCATTTCTCAAGAAGGTGGCGAAGATGTATTTGTACATTTTCAGTCTATCCAAGCTGATGGTTACAAAACTTTAAACGAAAACGACAAAGTAGAATTTTCAGTTACACAAGGCCCTAAAGGACTTCAAGCTGCAGATGTAAAAATTATTCGCTAAGAATACTTGCTTTGACTAAAAGACCCCGGCTACAACCGGGGTTTTTTGTTTTAAGGAATGGTTAAATAAGTATTCCTTCTTTCAATCCGATTTTTATTAAATCTATTTTTTTCGGGTCGGCATTTCCAAGATGATGCCGCGTATCGGCAAGCTCGATATGTTTCGCCGGTGGATTCAAAGGATTATCCTCGCCGAAGAATTCTTTTCTCTTTGCTTCAATAATTCTTAACCCAGTTGAATCGCACGCAACGGGATCGGTTCCAACTATCAATCCGTTATACTTCCAAACATACTCAGCACTGTAGCCATGCGGACCAACACTGTGGAACAGCGGTGTTAACATTACAAGCACATTTAATCTTGTCTTTCCTTTTACGTGAGGAAGATTCCAAACTGTTGCTAAGTCCGCGCATGAATCCGGGTGCAGCGCGGAAGGTACTTCGGCAAACATGATATAATTTTTGATTAAGCTTCCTACACCTGACCAATAGTGAGTTCTCATTGGACGGGAGTTAATTAACGCGGTTGATCTTTTAAACACAGGATCTCTCAACACACCCTGATCGTTAATAGAAATATTTTCTTCTTTAATGCCAACAGCAAGAGCACGGTTTTTAAATGCCTGTTCAAGTACAACCGGAGTTCTTAAGTTTCTCCACCCATTGGTTTTTATCCCAAGCACATCTTCCGGCTTTAGAATTTTCTTCCATGCTGCGGCGGAATCTTTTGTGCTGAACAAAATCTTAACTGCCTCATCAAGCATTTGTTCTAAAACTTCCGTAACAATTTTTCCATTTACGTCTAAAACTTTTTCGTTCCGTATCAGAATTACTTTGGACTTTTCGTTTGGTTTAGCAAAATAATCAAGCGGATAGTTCACAAACATAGCGCCGGCGGCGGCTAATGATCCGGCTTTCAAGAAGTCTCTTCTTGTAAGGTTCCTTTCTTTCATTTTCACCTCACCATTTATTTTGTTGATGTTAAATCGCTAATGGATTTATGCGTGCGTGAGATTAAAGCTTTTACATCGCGCTCTGTTCTTCCGCCAAAAACTCCCACGAAGAAATTCTTTACTACTTTAGAACCGCTGTACTTGCCTGCTTTCGATTTTACAACCGGCTTTGGCTTTAATGTTTTGTAATAAGCTTTATTAAACTTTTCCAACGCCGCCAGTGCTTCCTGTTCATCGGGGTATTTTACAATCATTAGAATAAGTTTCTCTTTATCACCATACTTTGCCAGAACTCCGTGAGTATTCTGATTAATGTTTAGAATGTTCTCGCCGGAGATATATGTATAGGTATTAAACCAAACGTAATGACGGAAATATCTGATGCTATGCAAATCCAAATTTTCCGGTGGAAGATATCTTAACACTTCTGGGAATGGGCCTTTTTCCGGTATTGATTCATCAATAAGCTTGGCAATAGTTAAACTTGTTTTCTTTGCTTCTTCAGAT
>DAIEQT010000244.1 GCA_027347545.1 Ignavibacteria bacterium
ATATGGAGCTTTTTAGAAAGTGATTTTTTTTTCGCTTTTTTCTGCCTAATCTAAGTTCTATTTCTTTTTAAGCATTCCTTGGTTTTAATTGACACATACATGAACCGGAGAGTTTTTCTTTGTTATCGTACACCAGCGGCATTCCATCTTGTTCCCATTCAACTATTCCCGCGGCAAGATTCTCAACTCTCTCAAATCCATTTTTAATTAGAAGTAAACAAACTTCTTTGCTGAAGATGCCGGAAGCATCTGCAACAATAATAGTTTTATTCTTCGGAAGTTTTGATAGCTCTTGTTCGAGATGACTTTTAGGAATTTGTATTTCGTTCTTTACACCGAAGCGTTTGTAAAGATTCATATACTCTTCGCGAATGTCGAGAAGTAAAGCGCCTTCTTCGCAGAGTGCAAATGCTTCTTTAGAAGTTAGATTATGAATCCCTTGAGTAGAATAGAAACCAACTTTCGTTTCCATTTAAAAGCTCTCCAAAAAGCCCTTCCCTTTGGGAAGGGTTGGGTTGGGCTGTTATCCGCCGCTAATCATGTGAATAATATCAACTTTATCGCCATCCTTAAATCTTGCTTGTTCGTAGCTATCGCGCTTAACTAACTCATCATTAATCTTCACTACCAAATTTTTAAATGAGTACTTTTTTATTTGCAACAACTGATTGATTGAAAGACTAGACTCCGTTGTTTCAATTATTTCTATGTTGTTATTCAGAGTGATTTTCATTTGTCCTTACCGAGTAATATTTCTAAAACTACATTTGCCATCATATTTGATACTATCCCTACGCGTGGTGCGAGTGGCGGATCGTTTTCACTTGTTTCGCTTGCTCTATCGCCAACAATGTAAAGTTTACGGTACTGTTCGGTTTTAATCAAGTTGTTGCCGCCCCAGCCAGCAAGTCCAACTCCACACACAATTTGTTTCTGGGGAAATTCTGAGAGAACAGTTTCTACAATCATTTCCTTCATTTCAGCTTTATCGAATGCTTCTACTATTACATCGCAGTCTTTGTACAGCGCAACTATTTCTTTCGGAGAAAGTTTAATAACATGATCATCAACTAAAACATTAGGATTGATTCGAATAAGATTTTCTTTGAGTGTTGGCGCCTTGTATTTTCCAATCTGATCAAAGAAAAAATATTGGCGGTTAAGATTATTTTCTTCAATTACATCAAAGTCTGCAATTACAACTTTTCCAATACCAACTCGCGCCAAAGCAACAGCACAATTAGAACCAAGTCCGCCGCAGCCGGCTATTCCAACTGTTTTGTTTTTAAGTGCTGATTTTACTTCAGAAAACTTCATAATGAATTCCTCACTTTAAAATAGCCAAATTTCTTTAATGATTTCAGACTTCATCTTTATAAATTTGGGCAAGCAAAAACTTGGATTGGCAATGAAACTACAAAAGTACTTTCTACTGCTCGTTGCATTCTTATTTATTACGACATCAGTTTTACCTCAACAAGAAACCGAACTTTACAAAAAGCTAAATTCGTTTAAGGAAGTTGTAAGTGTAACACCAATTAAAACGGATACGACCTTCACCGAAGGTTATGCGATAATGATTTCTCAGCCAATTGATCACAATAATCCGAAGAGTGAAACTTTCAAACAAAAAGTTTACTTGCTTCACAGAAATGAAAACCTTCCCACTGTTCTTGCTCTAGAAGGATATTCGGCAGATTTCAACAGGCCTTACGAATTAACCAGAATACTGCAAGGGAACCAAGTGCTGGTCGAACACCGATACTTTGGTGCTTCAGTCCCGGAAAAAATTGATTGGAAATATTTAACAGTAAAGCAATCAGCCGACGACCATCATGCAATTGTCCAGCTATTCAAAAAAATATATAACGGTAAATGGGTTAGCACTGGGATAAGCAAAGGTGGACAGACAACTGTTTTCTTCAAGCGCTTTTATCCAAACGATGTTGACGTTGCAGTTCCTTACGTAGCACCTGTTAACTATTCTGTGGAAGACCCACGTATTACTCAATTTCTTAGAACTGTTGGAAGCGATGATTGCCGGAAAAAGATTTTGAATTATCAACGCGCATTTCTGCAAAGACGGGAAGAAATTATGCCATTGCTCATGCAAGATGTTGAGAAGCAAAATATCAGATTAGCTTTCGATTGGGATTTCCTATACGAGATTTGGGTTCTCGAGTATTCATTTACTTTTTGGCAATATGGCGCCGCAAAGTGTGAAGATGTTCCTCTTCCAAACGCTGATGCAAAAGTCATGTTCGAACACATGAAGAAAGTAAACGGTTACAGCTGGTACACAGAGCAAGGCATTCAACAGTTTTTACCATCGTATATTCAGTTCTATAAAGAAATCGGCTATTACGATTACGATTTAGAGCCGTTTAAAGATTTACTGATCGAAGTTACAGACGGCTCAAGCATCTTTTGGATTCCAAAAGAGCTTAGACCAAAATTTGACGGAAGTTTGTTGAAAGATGTTAGCGAATGGCTTAAAAATAATAGTAACAACATGATTTTCATTTACGGCGAACTAGATACTTGGTCGGCAACCTCTGTGGTTCTTAGCGGGAAGACAAATGCTCTCAAAATGGTCAGAAAGGATGGTCATCATGGGACAAGTATTAGAAGTTTTGATCCAGAGAGCAAAGAATTAATTTATTCAACTTTAGAAAAGTGGCTTGATCTAAAAATTAAAAGATAACACGGGAGAAAAGGATGGACTTATTTGGAAATATGACACTTAATGCCGTGCAGATCATTCAGTTAATGCTTGCACCTGCGGTAATGATAAACGCTTGCGGCTTGCTACTACTTGGTATTAACAACAAATATTCTTTGGTCGTAAATAGAATAAGGCTGCTAAACGAAGAGAAACGCCGCTTGATGCTTAAGATTGGAGAAAAGGCGCCAACAACAGACGATAATGTGCGGCTCGAAAGTATCGCTCATCAAATTAAAGCACTTACTTACCGCGCAAGGCTTGTTCGAAATACAGTGCTTTGTTACACAACTTCGGTCGCATTGTTTGTAACAACTTCGCTTATACTTGGTGTTTCTTCTGTACTATCACTCGGCAAATTAAACTTTTTGATAATCACCACTTTCCTTCTCGGAATGACTTTTGTTTTTATCGGAATTGTATTTGCCGGACTTGAAACAAAAAAAGGTTACGATATTATTTCTTACGAAGTAAAGGCGCATGAATAGCAATCGGCAACCAACGGAAGATGATTTACTAAAGCCGGAGTATATGATTTTAATGTATGCTCACGGCGCTTTTCCGATGGCTGACGAAGGCAAAAAAATAAATTGGTATCTGCCGGAAATACGCACTGTAATTCCTCTTGATCATTTTAACTTTCCACGCTCGCTTAAAAATTTTTACTACGATTCCGGCTTCACTTACAAAATTGATTTTGCTACAATCGAAGTCATCCGTAATTGCGCTAATAGAGAAACAACGTGGATTTCCGAGGAATTGATAGAAGCCTATAAAGGCTTGCAAAATCTGGGACATCTTCACTCTGTAGAAGTTTATGAGAGAGAAAAGCTAGTCGGCGGATTGTATGGCGTTTCTTATAAGGGAGCGTTCTTCGGCGAGTCAATGTTTTCTAAAGTCTCACAAGCTTCCAAATGCGCATTGATAAAACTGATCGAGCACTTGCGCTCACAAAATTTTGTTCTGCTCGACGTTCAGTACCAGACTGATCATTTAAAAATGTTTGGCGCAATTGAAATTGATTTTGATGACTTCGAAAATAGACTATTGCAATCCAATTCTGTGGACACTACTTTCTGAAAGCTGTAATTTAAGTTGTAAATAATATCTATTTAGTGGTACAGATATTGAATTAACACGCGCAAACAATCATTAATGGAGTACAAAATGAAAAAACAGCTACTATTTATTTTCTTAATTGCCATGGCAACTGTTAACTATGCGCAAACTTTTGGCGGCAGTTTTATGCTTGGCTATCCGCAAGGGGAATTTAGATCAAACGTTAACCAAATGGGTTACGGCGTAAGTTTGGAGGGAACTCTTTGGGCACCTTCTAAAGAGAGACCATTCACAATTGGACTTCATGCAGGATATTTAGTTTACGGAGAAGTAAGCGAGCGTAGAGCCTGGTCAGATTTCCCGGGCATTTATCTTAATCTAAACAGAACGAACAGCATGGCCAATTTACATTTACTGCTGAAGGTTAGTCCTTTCTTCGGAACAGTTCGTCCTTACGCGGAAGGATTGTTTGGCGGGAATTATATTTTCACAACTTCCACTGTGCGCAACGAAAATGGAAATCAAGAAGTTGCCTCATCAACTAATTTTGATGATTTCACCTGGAGCTACGGTGGATCGGCCGGAATACTTTTCAAAATTGCCGATAACTTAGAAAATGTTAGCGCTCTCTATCTTGATGTTAAAGGACAATATTTATTTGGTACGGAAGCTGAATATCTAACTGAAGAAAGTGTTTTTGTAAATTCTCTCGGCAAGACAATTTTTCAGCCTAGAAAGTCAAAAACCGATTTCTTTACATTTCAAATAGGTATAATAGCTTATTTCAACCTTTAACTGTGCGGTCTTTCATAGGATAAGATAATTTTTTATACTTCCGGCGATAATTATGAGTTTTTTTAATTAACAAATGGCGAGAGATATGATTACTTACAAGGAATTAGGATTAGTTAATTCTAAAGACCTTTTTGCAAAGGCTGTAAAAGGCGGATATGCAATTCCGGCTTTCAATTTTAACAATCTTGAACAATTACAAGCAATTATCGGTGCATGTGTTGAAACAAAATCCCCGGTTATTCTTCAGGTTTCCAGCGGTGCCCGTAAATACGCAAACCAAACTTTGCTGAAACATTTAGCTAAAGGTGCTGTTGATTACGCTCACGAGTTGGGATTTGATGTTCCTACCGTACTTCACTTAGATCATGGTGATACATTCGAACTCTGCAAATCTTGTATTGAATCGGGCTTTTCATCAGTAATGATTGATGGTTCACATCATCCTTACGAAAAGAACGTAGAACTAACAGCTCAAGTTGTAGAATACGCTCATAAATATGATGTTAGTGTTGAAGGTGAACTTGGCGTTCTTGCCGGTATTGAAGATGAAGTTAGCAGTGAAGTTACTCACTACACAAAACCGGAAGAAGTAGAAGATTTCGTTAAGAAAACCGGTGTTGATTCATTAGCAATTTCTATCGGTACTTCGCACGGCGCAAATAAATTTACTCCGGAACAATGCACACGCAACGCAGACGGTATTCTTGTACCGCCGCCGCTCCGCTTCGATATTCTTGAAGAATGCGAAAAGAGAATTCCGGGTTTTCCAATTGTTTTACATGGCGCTTCTTCTGTTCCAGCTGAATTAGTTAAAATAATTAACAGCAATGGCGGCAAGCTTAAAGACGCTGTTGGAATTCCGGAAGAACAATTACGCCGCGCTGCTGCTTCCGCAGTTTGCAAAGTTAACATTGATTCCGATGGCCGTTTAGCAATGACGGCAGCTATAAGAAAAGTATTTACTGATAGTCCGGCAGAATTTGATCCGCGTAAATATTTAGGACCAGCCCGCGATTCATTAAAAGAACTTTACAAACACAAAATTGTAAACGTTCTTGGAAGCGCTGGTAAAGCGTAAAAAGCAGTAAAGAGTAATTAGTAAATTACCTTACGTAAAAAAATATGAACGATCTTGATCTTGTTCTTAATCCTAATCTTAATCTGTCTTTAACCCTCAAAAAGGTCAAGATTAAGAGTATGATTAAGATTAAGAACGTTTGTATAAACAAAGACTGCGTAACGTGAGTTAGTAATTAGTAATTAGTAGTTAGTAGTTAGTAGTTAGTCGATAGACTAAAAAGAAGAGCGGTTAGTAGCCGCTCTTTTCGTTTCAAAATTCCATCCTTTTACAAATCTTTAATATCAATCAACAAAAAAACGAATTAAAGGAACTCAGCGTTATTCAAATTTGTTTTTACTATATCATACCAAAAACAAATATCTCGAAAGGGGATTTTTATGAATAGATCAATCCTTACCTTAATTACACTTCTTCTTATCACCCAACATACATTTTCACAAAGCTCAATTATGTTCACAGCAAAGATAGACGGAAGCCAGGAAGTTCCGGCAGTTACTACAACTGCAACCGGCACCGGTACTTTTGTCTTAAGCGCTAACGGAACACAATTGACGTACAATATAACCGTTAACGGTTTAAGCGGAACGATCACCGGTTCACATTTTCACAATGCGGCTGTTGGATCTGGCGGTGGAGTAGTAAAAGCAATTGCCTTTACTGGAAATACAGCTTCTGGTGTTTGGACCAGCGCTGACGCAAATCAACCTTTAACGGATTTGCTGCTTAGCGAGTTGTTGAAGGGAAGGCTGTACGTAAATATTCATACATCGGCTAATGCTGGCGGAGAAATCCGCGGACAAGTATTGTTGAGCACCGGTGTGGGTTTTTCAGCTAAACTGGAAGGAAGCCAAGAAGTTCCTTCTGTTACTACAACCGCTTCCGGAACAGGGTCGGTCAGATTAAACACCGACGGTACAATAAGTTATGATGTTACAACCGCAGGATTAACACCAACAGCAGCGCATTTTCACAACGCAGCGGCAGGAACAGCCGGCGGAGTTGCTAAATCAATTACTCTTACCAATAATACCAGCGCTGGAGTTTGGGCAAGCGGAGATGCTTCTCAACCACTAACTGATTTATTGCTTAGAGAATTGGTTAAAGGAAGATTATACATGAATGTTCACACTGCTGCTAATCCCAGCGGTGAAATTCGTGGGCAAGTGTTGTTGAACTCCGGTGCGGGCTTCACAGCAAAAATGGATGGAAGCCAGGAAGTTCCGGCTGTTACTACAACTGCTACCGGCACAGGTTCGTTTGTCCTTAGCTTAAACGGAACACGATTGACATACAACATTACTGTTAATGGATTAACCGGAGCGATTACAGGTTCGCACTTTCACAATGCTTCAGCAGGAGCTAGCGGCGGTGTTGTTAAAGCATTTATGTTCACCGGAAATACAGCTTCAGGTGTTTGGACTAGCTCAGACGCAAATCAACCTTTGACCGATTTGCTGCTTAGCGAGTTATTGAAGGGAAAACTGTACGTGAATGTTCACACATCTGCTAATGCCGGTGGAGAAATTCGCGGACAAGTATTGTTGAGTACCGGAATGGGATTTACAGCTAAGTTAGATGGTAGCCAAGAAACTCCAGCAATAACTACTACAGCTTCCGGCACAGGATCAGTTAGATTGAACACAGACGGTACAGTTAGTTATGATTTAACTGCCGGTGGATTAACACCAACGGCTGCGCACTTTCACAATGCGGCTGCCGGAATAAATGGTGGTGTTGCTAAATCAATTACTCTAACTAACAATACAGCTTTGGGAATTTGGTCGAGTGTAGATGTTACTCAACCGCTAACTGATTTACTAATTAGAGAGTTGGTTAAAGGAAAATTGTACATGAATGTTCACACATTAACAAATCCTGGCGGCGAAATACGTGGGCAGGTAATTAATTCTACAGATATTGCTACGGGTATAGAATCTAATGATTCTCAAGAACTGCCTTCCCGTTTTGTACTCAGCCAGAATTATCCAAATCCATTTAATCCAACTACTGTAATCCAGTATATCGTTCCTTTCGAGAGCAGAGTGAACGTAACAATTTTCAATTCAATTGGACAAGTGGTGAAAACGTATAACGAGGGCAGCAAGAGTGCCGGCTCTTATTCTATAAAATTTAACGGCGAGCGGCTTGCCTCAGGTGTTTATCTTTATAACATCAGAGCATTCTCGTTAGACGGTAAACAAAACTTTCAAGCAACGAAAAAAATGTTGCTGATTAAATAACGACAAATGTAGGTATAGTAAATAGTAGTACGCCAAGAGTTGGCTAATAGTTGTTATGAAAGTACGGAGAGCGGCGCTAAGCCGCTCTTCATTATATACTCGTTCAAATAATTTCTTTCGATTATGACATAGATTATTATTCGAAAAATCACAAACAAAAACCCCTTTAAGCGGGGTTTCTGTCTAACTACTAAATACTCACTACTAATTACTTGGTAAGAAGATAGTCAGCAATCTTGCCAAGGTTTTTAACATCAACATTATTGTAAGATGGCATAACTACGTTTTTGAATTTAGATTTATATTCAACAAACCTTTCATCAGAACCAAATGAAGATGGATTACGCAGGTAGTTTATTAACTTATCGCGTGACCAGTATTCTTTAAGTCCGGCAAGTGCCGGCGCCATTTTTGTACCTTGTAAATTAGATCCATGACAAGTAACACAGCCGGTTTGCCTCATTAAACTGAGTCCGTCTGTTTCTTGTGCTGCTTGTTGCGATTGCTGCATCATTTGCATAGACATCGCTTCCGTTCCGTCATCTTTCTTAGTTACTCTTCCAAGTATAAGTAGAATTAGAAATAGCCCTAGAAAAGCAGCCATCCATTTTTGTGCATTGGTCATTCGTAAAACCTTTCTAATAAATTTGTGGTGCAAAGTTAGGTATAAGATGTACATAACTGCAAAGAGGCTTTCAGCCATCGGCGGTCAGCTATCAGCTTAAAACCACAAATGAGGAATCTTGAGATACTTGTTCTTTAATTGAAAACGTTAACCGAAAGCCAAATGCTGATCGCTGAAAGCCGACCGCCGACAGCTATTTTCCTATCTCCTTTTCGTAGAATTCTTTATACATTTTAATCGAATTGAAAACCGTTTCAGCTATTGCGTTTTGTCCGCTATTGCTTGCAAGGTAAGTTTCATCCTTACGGTTGGAAAGAAACCCATTTTCTATTAATACGCTAGGCATCGAGGCGCCGACCAGCACATAGAATCCGGCTTGTTTAATACCAAGAGATGGAATTGATACATCGCGCTTCCAAGTTTGATTTAAGTAATCCGAAAACGATTCTGAGTAACGCATGTATTGCGAGTGAACCATGCTCACAAGAATAAAATTCTCGTCGGTAAGTTTTTCATATCTGTTTGGGTTTTCTTCATACTTGATTACACTGTTTTCAAACTCAGCTATTCTAATTGCTTCTTTTGTTCTGCCGGGGCGAAGTAAGTAAACTTCGAATCCTCGGTAGCCGTTATCTTTAGTTTCAGTGGAGTTGCAATGAATTGAAATGAAAAGTTTCCCGCCCGCTTCGTTGGCTATTTTGCCCCGTTTATAAAGCTCGATAAACTCATCGGTCTTTCTTGTGTAAACAACACGAACGCCTTCCAAATTATCTTCAATCAGTTTCCCGAGTTTTAATGCGACAGCAAGATTCACATCTTTTTCTCTCACTCCGGTAACACCAATTGTTCCGGGATCTTTTCCCCCGTGCCCGGCATCAATTACAACGCAATCGAAACTCCATTTGGATTTATCCGCATCCTCGTTTACCGGTTTAACAAACATTTTATTGTGAATTGTTATCATCAAATAGTTTGTCTCTGGATCAAGAAATGTTTCTGTTGTTGAGTAGCCATCTTTAAGCGCGAATTCAAGTTGCACATTTTTAGCGCTAATAAAATGCTGCTTAATTTTTTCAACCAAACCAGCCGGTTTAGCTTTTGCAGCCAAGCCCGGAGTTACAGTCGCATTGGAAAGAAAAACGTAGAGAGTTCCGTTGCTGATCGAACTTCGCGGAATTCGTATTGCTTTGTTTGTCTTAAGTGTAATTAATGTTCCGTTAGCTTTTTCTTCAACAAGAATATCATATACATCATGTTTTTTTGAAGAAGCCACAGCTGGCTTTTCTCTTCCAGCGTCTTCTTCTTTTTGAATTGCAACAGCTTCTTCAATATTGTCTGCTTTGGAAACAATTAAATTCTTGGAATTCTTCTCATAAGTTATCTCGCTTCCGGAAACTTGTTTATAATATTCAATAACGTATTCCAGCGGAACAAAAACATCTTCTTTGATAAGCAAAGTAGAAAGTGGAATTTGATAAGACTTCTGAGTATTGCTCTCTTTATTGGTTATAACAACAAATTGACTTCTAGCTGTTAGCTTCAAGAGATGTTGCGAAAAGTTGGATTCTATCTTCGCTGTCTCAGAATTATAAAAATTCTTTGCACCAAGCTGATCAGCAAGTTCTCTTGCGGAAACATAATCCAATCCATTACGGACTAAGTAAGAAAGTTCGCTTTTCTTTTCACCATTCTGAACAGAAATTTTGTAGAGTCTCTGCGAGTAATATGAAGAAGTAAACAAAAGTAGGAACAGTATGAGTAAATTTTTTCTCATTTAACTTAGCCGATAAATGGAATCATAAAACCGGAATGTTTTTTATAGCTTACAAAACTTTCGCCGAAATGTTTCCTAAGCATTTTTTCTTCAACTGCCGCACGCATTATGAACAATGGGATTTCGGCAATCAAAACCAATGGAACAACAAGATAGCTCATCAATGCGAGTCCGGCTCCAAGATCGCTAAGAACTTGGCTAATATACTGCGGATGTCTGATCAATCGGTAAACTCCTTTTGTAACTAGATTATGTTCCTTCATTATGACAATATCTTGCGCATAGTTTTTGCCAAGTGTTTTATACGCCCAAACTTGAACCCAAGAAAAAATAGCAAACATAGCCAGACCAACAATTCGGATAGTCTGATATTCTTGTTCAGACTCAGCCGGTAATGTGCCAATTTTGAAAACCGAAATAATTGTTAGAACCAAAATTAATGCTGCAATATTTGGTGGGGTTTTTTGAAGAAACGTAGCCGGACGTTCAACAACTTTTGTTATGGAGGTTTTAAGTCCTTTTTTTGCACCGGAGAAATTTGCGCTCATAGAAACAAAAAGATTAATTGCCACTAAGAGATTTATTGGATCCATTTGAATATCCGCTTAATTCTTAATCTAAATATAACAACTTTAGGTTTCTTCGGTTTGGTGTTAAACTTTGAGGCATTTTCGCCAAAAATTACATGTACATTCTTCTCAAAAAAACTGCTCTAGCTCAAATTTATCATTATTTGATTAAAAACACGCCAGAAATTCCCGCACGATTATTGAGTGGTTACAGGAGTTAATTTTATCTATTTTTCTATAGAACAAAGGAATTGTATTAATGAATACCGGGCAAATGCTCATTACAATAGGTGCTTTGATTTTGCTTGCGCTGGTAATTATGCGTGTTAATACCGGCTTTCTAAACACCGGCGTTAGTGTAATGGAAACTAAATTCAATGTAATGGCTGTTTCTCTTGGTACTTCATTAATTGAAGAAGCAAATTCTAAAGCTTTCGATGAAGCTACCGATACTACATCTATAGCAACAACAACACCACTGAAAGCTTATAACCAACTTGGACCGGAATCCGGTGAATCTTATCCAAATTACAATGACTTTGATGACTATAATAATTACAACAGATTAGTTTTAGCTGATACAGTATTGACTATCCCTTCGGGAGTAGAGACGGTGCTTGTTGATAGCACATTCCGTTCCGCAGATTTTAGATTGGATTGCCAGGTTGACTATGTTACAGTTTCATCAAATACAATTGCTACTACTACAAGCAAAACCTGGAGTAAAAGATTAAGAGTTACTGTAACAAGTCCTTCAATGAGAGACACGGTTAGAATGCAAACTGTTTTTAGTTACTGGTATTTTAGGTGAGATATGGGCTTTAGTACATTAATAGACATATTGGGTTCTACAATAGTTGGCGGTATGCTGCTTATGATACTTTTCCGTTTAAATGATGCGGCTACTCAAAATACATATAATTATGGTGCAGATCTTATAGTCCAACAAAGCTTAGTTGAGGTAGTCCAGTTGCTTGAATACGATTTTAAGAAGGTTGGCTATTGTAGAGATTGGACAAAAATTCCCGACCCATCTCAGGCAATATTATTAGCTGATTCTACCAGAGTAAGATTTTTAACTGATACGGATAATGATAGCAATGTTGATACTATGTATTACTATGTTGGTCTGCCAGATTCTCTTTCGGGCACTCCTAATCCAAGAGATAGAATGTTGTACCGTGTGGTTAACCACGATACACCGGGAAGCGCAAATCTAGGTATAACACAATTCCGGTTAAATTATTTTAATGCACTTGGTCAACAAATGAGCTTCCCAATTTCAAATCTTTCACAAATACAAACCATTCAACTTAGTATTACAGTTGAAAGCAGTTATGCTTACGCGAATGATTATTCAAAAGTATTCTGGAGACAAATTCGTCTTGCAGCTAGAAATTTAAGGAACAGGTGAAACTATGGGCGGCAAAGCAGCAATACTTTTAGTTCTCGGTTTTAGTATGATATTCCTTGTTGTTGGGCAAAATTTTCTTGGAATAACGAATAGAGCTGTAGATAATGTTGGTAAGTATTACAATGATACTCAGGCTTATAATATTGCCGTTGCAGGAGCAAATATGGCGGCTAATGCAATATTCATGGATAAAACTTGGGAAGTCGGTTATGATAATTTGAGTTTTGCCGGTGGAACAATAGACGTTTATGTTTCAAATCCACAAGGTGTATCGAGCGGTAGAGTTACTATCTGTCATCGCCCTCCCGGTAATCCGGCAGGACAAAAAACACTATCAATACCTTCGTCTGCTGTGGCAGCACACATGGCTCACGGAGATGCAATGGGTGCTTGCGGCAGCGAGACAGTTGATAACACAATGGCTACAATAGTAGCTGAAGGAACATTTAATAATATTACCAAAGTAATTAGTGTTCAGTTAAGACCAAGCAATTTTGCAAAGTTTGGGAACTACTATTCTTCAATTAGCGCTATGCCTGCTACCGGCGATACATTTCATGGACCATTTCATGTTAATGGGACTCTTTCTACTTGGGGCTCCCCGGTCTTTTTAGGCAAAGCTTCATCTAAAGGTGGATTAAGTAAATATGGCAGCGGCAATCCTGTTTTTAATGCCGGTTACCAGACAGGTGTTGATGTACCTCTTCAATTTGATACTACCGGTTTA
>DAIEQT010000132.1 GCA_027347545.1 Ignavibacteria bacterium
CAAAAGAAATTTTTAGAAATGAAAATCCAACAGTCGGTTTGTTAAGTGTTGGAGAAGAAGAGTCGAAAGGGAATGAGCTAACGTTTGCTACTCATAAACTATTGAAAGAATCCAAGTTGAATTTTCATGGCAATGTTGAAGGAAGAGATGTTCTAAAAGGAACAACAGACGTAATTGTTTGCGATGGTTTTGTAGGCAATATAATTCTAAAGTTTGGCGAAAGTGTCCTAACCTTTATGAAGTCAAGAATTAAAAACTATGCGAAGAAGGGAATCATCAATTCTCTGAAAGCACTCATAGTAAAAGGTGTTCTTAAAGCTACACTGAGCGATATGGATTACGAAACACATGGCGGCGTTCCGCTTCTCGGTGTTAACGGAATCAGCATTATCGGTCATGGTTCAAGTTCTCCGCTTGCTATCAAGAATATGATTCTTCGCGCAAAAGAAATGTATGATAAAAATCTACTCACAAAATTTGAGGAAGCTCTAAAGCCTTATGCAGTCAAAAAATAAACTAAGAAATGCTACGATAACAGCAGTCGGGATGTACGTTCCACCAAAAGTTTTAGATAATAAGTATTTTGAACAAATAGTTGATACAAACGACGAATGGATTTTAACACGCACCGGGATTAGCGAAAGAAGAATAATTGAAGATGGTGCTACAAGCGATTTGGCAGCCCGCGCCTGTGAAGATTTATTCAAAACAACATCAGTTAAACCGGAAGATATAGATTGTATTATCGTTGCAACTGTAACTCCGGATATGTTTTTCCCGGCTACTGCTTGTTTGGTACAAAATAAAATTGGTGCAAAAAACGCCTGGGGATTCGATCTTTCTGCTGCTTGTTCCGGATTTCTCTTTGCTTTGAAAACCGGTGCAAGTCTAATCGAAGGCGGTTCCTATAAAAAAGTTTTGGTAGTTGGCGCTGATAAAATGAGCGCAATAACAGATTACACTGACCGTAACACTTGCATTCTCTTTGGAGATGCCGCATCAGCAGTTCTTCTCGAACCAACTGAAAATCTTGAAGAGGGAATTGTAGATCAATTGTTATATGTTGATGGAACTGGAAAAGACGCGCTCAATATGAAGGGCGGCGGAAGTTTGAATCCAGCATCGCATGAAACAGTTGATAAAAAATGGCATTACATTTATCAAGATGGAAAAGCTGTGTTCAAAGTTGCAGTAAAAGGTATGGCAGATGTTTCTTATGATATAATGCAGAAGAATGGCTTAACCGGTGATGATGTTGCTTACCTCGTTCCTCATCAAGCTAATCTAAGAATTATTGATGCTACCGCTGAACGCATGGGTGTTTCCAAAGACAAAGTAATGATTAATATTAACAAATATGGAAACACAACTGCTGCTACAATTCCAATGTGCTTAACAGAATATTACCGTGCAGGAAAAGTTAAGAAAGGTGATAACTTAATCTTAGCTGCATTTGGAGCTGGTTATACATATGGTGCTATTTATGTAAAGTGGAGTATGGAATAATGGGCAAGCGCGCTTTTTTATTTCCTGGGCAAGGTTCTCAATACGTTGGGATGGCAAAAGA
>DAIEQT010000270.1 GCA_027347545.1 Ignavibacteria bacterium
TAAAATTGTACCGCAAAAATAAATTTGATTATATTTGATTCGTAAGTGTTCATGTTCACAAAAAGCTTTAGGAGGTTTGATGAAAATTGCTGTGTGCGTAAGTCACGTACCGGATACAGCAGCTAGGATTAACATTGGCTCTGATGGAAAAAGCATAGACCCGGCCGGTGTTACCTTTGTAGTAAATCCATACGATGAATTTGCAATTGAAGAAGCACTAAAAACAAAAGAAAAATTAGGCGGTGAAACTGTTGCAATCAGCCTTGGCGGAGACGCAAACAAAGAAACATTGCGCAAAGCTCTTGCAATGGGAATAGATAATGCCGTTTTGTTGAAAGATGATTCCTACCGCGATTCTCTTTCCGTTGCCAAAGCTTTAGCCGAAGAAATTAAAGCTCAAGGTGCGGAATTGGTTTTCTTTGGTAAGCAGTCTGTTGATTACGATAATTCTGTTGTTGGTCAGATGACATCCGAGCTTCTTGGATATAATTGTGTATCTGTCGCCGTTAGCTTTACTCTTGATGGAACAAAAGTTACATGCGAGCGAGAAATTGAAGGTGGGAAAGAAGTTGTTGAAACTACACTTCCGGCTGTAGTTACTGCTCAAAAGGGTTTGAATGAACCGCGCTACGCTTCCTTAAAAGGAATTATGGCCGCAAAGAAAAAAGTTATTGAAGAAAAGCAGCCTGCAGCATCAGCAAACTATGTTGAAGTTGCAGCTATGAAGCGTCCTGCGGCAAAACAAGCCGGTAAAATTGTGGGAACCGATTCCAGCGCTGTTCCGGAATTAGTTCGTTTATTAAGAGAAGAAGCTAAGGTAATATGAGGTTGACATGGCAAAATTTTTAGTTTTCATAGAACAAAGAAACGGACAAATAAAAAAATCTTCCTTTGAAGCCGCAAAATCTGCTGCTGATTTAGCTGCTAAACTTGGCGGAACTGTTGAAGCTGTTGCAGTTGGAAATGAAATCGCAAATTTAGATTCGCTCGGAGGATTTGGTGTAAGCAAAGTTTACCACTTAAAGAATGATTCTCTCGCCGATTACTCACCATCAGCATACACAGAAGCAGTTACAAAATTTGCTTCAGAGAATGGAAGCGAAACAATTCTCTTCGGCGCTACCTCGATGGGGAAAGATCTGGCTCCACGCGTTTCAGCAAAGCTTGATGCCGGTCTCGCAATTGATTGCGTTGCTCTAAATGTTGAAGGTTCAGAAATTATTGCTACGCGCCCGGTTTATGCCGGCAAAGCTTTAGTTGACGTAAAAGTAACATCGGCTAAAAAAGTATATGCACTTCGCCCAAATGTATTTGCTGCCGGAACTCCAACAGATGCTAAAGCTGAAGTTGCCGTTACTAATTTAGATTCTCCGAACTTGAGTGTTAAAGTTACTGAGGTAAAGAAAGCCGAAGGCAAGTTGGATGTAGCCGAAGCGGATATTATTGTAAGCGGCGGACGTGGGATGAAAGCGCCAGAACACTTTGCAATGATTGAAGAGCTCTGTCAAGTATTGGGTGCTGCTACAGGAGCTTCCCGCGCAGTTGTTGATGCCGGTTGGAGACCTCACGCAGAGCAAGTTGGCCAAACCGGAAAAACAGTTTCACCTACTCTTTATATTGCTTTAGGAATTTCGGGCGCTATCCAGCATTTAGCCGGAATGCGTTCTTCAAAATACATTGTTGCAATCAACAAAGATAAAGATGCTCCAATTTTCCAAATAGCAGATTATGGAATTGTCGGCGATGTCTTTGAAGTTCTTCCGAAGTTTATTGAAGAAGTGAAAAAAATTAAAGCATAA
>DAIEQT010000133.1 GCA_027347545.1 Ignavibacteria bacterium
TCTTTTGCCACCAAGTCACAAACCTGCCCGCCACGTTGAATATACTTTAGCAGGCGGGGACACTAAGAAATCACAAAGTGTGATACTTCGGTTAATTCAATTGAGTAAGAACTTTATCAGCAACAAAATCTCCTATCGAAAGAGAGGCAGTAGCCGCCGGGGAAGGAGCGTTGCAAACATGCACAACTCTTTTATCCTCAACTATGTAAAAATCGTCCAACAATCTTCCATCTTTCATACAAGCTTGTGCGCGCACACCGGAACCACCATCTTCAAGATATTCAGCTTTAATTTCCGGGACAAGTTTTTGCAGAGCCTTTACAAAAGCTTGTTTGTTGTAAGAGCGGTAAAACTCACCCAAGCCGGTTCTCCAGTGCTTAAACATTATTTTATGAAAACCACTCCATGTAAATGTTTCAAATGTATCACGAAGATTAAAACTTGCTTTGTTATAACCTTCCCGCTTAAAAGACAAAACAGCATTCGGTCCGCATTCAACTTCGTTGTCAATCATTCTTGTGAAGTGAACACCGAGAAATGGAAATGAAGGATCCGGCACTGGATAAATAAGCGTTCTAACTAAATGCTGGGCTTCCTTTTTTAATTTATAGTACTCACCGCGGAATGGAACAAGCCGGTAAGGTAAATCCGGATGAGTGATCTTTGCAATCCTATCGGAGAACAATCCGGTGCAAGTAACAACTGTCTTAGCAATAAATGTTTGGTCTTTAGAGATAACTTCGCAGTGCTCTTGTCTGATGGAAATATTTTCAATTTGTTGATTGAATACAATTTCCGCTCCAAAACTTTTAGCCACCTCTAAATATTTATTAGAGACTTCCGTGTAATCAATAATTCCGGTTTGAGGAACTTTTATTGCTGCAACTCCCGCAGCGTAAGGCTCAATTTCTTTGAGCTCTTTCGCATTAAGAATTCGCAATCCCTTTAATCCATTCCGAATCCCTCTATCGAAAATATTTTTCATAATTGGAATTTCATCTTCGGAAGTTGCCAGAATAATTTTACCGCAGATATCAAACTTCATATCATGCTTGCGGCTGAAATCTAGAAGCATATTGTAGCCACGAGTGCAATTCTCTGCTTTCAAACTGCCGGGTTTGTAGTAAATACCGGAATGAATAACGCCGCTATTGTTACCAGTTTGGTGCTTGGCAATATCGTTTTCCTTTTCGATGAAAAGAATTTTTAGCGAAGGATTTTTCTCCAGGAGTTTCACTCCGCTCGCCAAGCCAACAATTCCGGCACCAACAATAATTACATCATACATATATTTATCTCTCGGTAGATGTCCAAATTACACTGTGCTTCTTCTTCATAAATCTTATATATCCAACAACAACGGCAATGTTTGAGACAAGAAAAAAATATGGTAAAGAGAATATCGACATTTGGATTTTAAGCTTTGAAAACACAAAACCAACGGCAGCCAAGAAGTAAAACAAAACTTGCAATGAGAAAAACAGCGCCGACGCAAAACTATACAACGCAAGCGCATAGCTTAAAATGAATGTTAACAAAAGCAAGAATGGTAAACTCCATCTTGTAACTTTATGGGAGAAGAACGCATAAGCCAGCAAACGGTTTTTCGAAACAAGTAAGTGTTTAAAATCAACTAACAATTGAAAATTTGTAGCGCTGAATCTCACTTTGCGGTTATACTCGGACTGTAAATCGTTGCCGGTGTTTTCGTAGGCGACCGCATTCTCTTTGTAATTAAACTTATAACCTTGCGAAACAATTGAGAGCGAGATGAACAGATCATCAGTTACAGCTTTGTCCGTTGGAATGTTTTGATAAAGTTTTCTTCGGATTGCAAAAATTCCACCGTTAGCCGCAAGCGAAACGCCAAGTTTTCCTTCGGCACTTTTTATAAATGTTTCATACTTCCAATACTTAGATTCCTCTACTCCATCACTTCGCGAACTATCACTATCGGTAAGAACTAATCTTCCGCATACTCCGCCAACTTCTTCGGAAGTAAACCCACTAACCAAATTACTAACCGCATCATTCTGGAAATCTGTATTTGCGTCGGTAAAGATTATTATTTCACTTTTAACTTGGGGCATCAGCTCATTCAAAATACCGGCTTTACCTCTTCTTTGATCTGAAATAAAAACAATCAGCCAAGGAAATTCTTTTTTCAGTTCGAGCAAAATATTATCTGTAGAATCACTTGAAACATCTGAGCCTACATAAACAAGTACTTTGCTCAAATCGTAATCCTGTTCCGCAATGTTTCTAATCCTCTGTTCAATTACTTTTTCTTCATTGTATGCCGCAATCACAATAGCAACTTCAGGTTCAAACTTAACTTTTTGTGTTTCGGCAATTCTATTACTACCACGCAAATAAACTACAAGAGGATAAATAACAAACGAGTTCACGATCATTAAACACAAGAGTAGAAGCAATATTTCCAACATTAATACCATTACACAATTCTACTTTTTTCTTCTTCAATTTTTTGAACTAGATCAAAGACTTTTTCTGTAATCGCTTCCCATGAATACTCGTTGGCTTTATCAATCATAGCTCGACTCTTCTCAAATGTTATTTCCTGTACCGCACGCCCTACCATTTCCACAAATTCTTCGTTGTCGTCTGCAATATAAGCAAGGTCACTAAATTTTCTTGTTTCCGGCAAATTTGTTGTTACAACCGGTATTCCCAATGAAAAATACTCCAGCATTTTCAAAGGATTTGAAGCTACCGTTACGGGATTCACTTCAAAGGGAATTAAACCAACATCGAACACAGAAGCATATTTCGGCAACAAGTTGTAATCTATTGGTCCCAAGTAAAGAAAATTTTTGCAATCATAAAAGGCACTTAAATCTCTGGTGCTTTTACCGATAAGCAAGAAAGTGAAATCGGGATACTTATTTACGCAAGCAAGAATCAGTTCCAAATCAATCCATTCGGTGATTAACCCGAAAAATCCAACGACCGGTTTTTTAATGGATGAAACTCTTTCGTCAAGATCAACCTTTCTAAAATGATTAACATTTACTCCCTGAGGCGCAAAATGAGTTTCTGTCTTGTGTGTTCGGGATTCCATTAAAACCTTGGAAACAGCAAATACAGCATCTACCTTTTCAATAATCTTTTTTTCTGAAGGAAGAATGCACTTGAAAGCACCTTCCATGCTGGAATAATCATCAACACAATAGTAGAAGGAACAGCTCTCGCCAAGTTTCCCAACAATTTCATCAGTTACCGGACTTGCTGTGATGAGGATTGGATTTACTGCTTGATACTCTGCCAAAACCTTTTTAACCGTACGCGAAATAAAGAACGAATTCATTTTTTTAATTAACTTGAAATTATGCAGAGGAATTACAAGCGGATGAATCAGAATCGGTTTTTTCTCTGAATCATTCTCGATAACATTTTTCGGCTTAGCTATGCTTAGCAATTTTTGTAATGCTCTTTTGATATCTGACAGATTAAGTTTGGGTCGGCGCAGACCGAGGGAGCCAATCCAAAACAACCGGTTATCGTTCTCAATTAGAACTTTAGCAACATGTTGAAGCGTTGAAGGAAAACGTCCCCAATCATCATTGAAGAAAATTATATCTCGTTTGGAAATCACTAATTGAGCCCACGTTTTAAGATTTCAACTATTCTACTGGATGATTTGCCATCGCCAAATGGATTTTCTTTCGGGAAGAAATTAAATCCGGCTGAAAGCTTGGTATCAATATCGCTAAAGTGATGAAATATTTTTTCTCTATCGCCTCCGGTTAAGAAGGCATAACCAGCATCAATTGCTTCGTTACGCTCTGTAACTGTGCGCATAACAATAATTGGTTTGGAAAACACAAAGCATTCTTCTTGAACGCCGCCGCTGTCGCTCATAATAAAGCGGCATTTGCTCATCAAATATAAAAAGCTGAGGTAATCCATTGGCTCGGTCAGTAAAATATTTTCTGTCTCGCCAAGAATATCTTTAACCGGTTTTGCAACATTTGGATTCAGATGAGTCGGATAAACAAAGTTCATGTGAGAATACTTTTCTGCTAACTCCTTAATTGAATAAAGTAGATTTTTCATCTCTTCACCAAACTTTTCTCTACGGTGAAGTGTCATCAGCACAAATTCCTTTTCAAATAAATTCCCTCCTAACTTTTCGGACAAATCAGCTACAAGTTTCTTAGTCAATTCCGGCTGCTCTAATTTAGATTTTATTTCCAGCAGCGCATCAAC
>DAIEQT010000290.1 GCA_027347545.1 Ignavibacteria bacterium
AACCGGTTGAATCCAATCATGCTTATCTTCAACCTGAGCAACAAATTCTTCATAAAAGTTTTGCGGTATTCCCGGCTGATCTACAAAATGAAAAAGCACCCAATCGGAATTTTGCATCGAAGCAAGCCCGACTTGAACTGAAGAAAACATTCCGTCTTTGTAATCGGGATTGAACACACACTTAACCCTCGAATCCAGTTCGTTGTTTTCTGATTGAAAGTTATTCCGAATTTCCTCCTCAACATCAAAGTTTCGGTATCCGGTAACAACTGTAACTTCATGGCAAACCGAAAGCAGTTTTTCAACAATATGCGAAACGAAAGTTTTGTTGTTTAATTTAATAAGGGGCTTGAATTTCCCCATTCTGCCGGAATATCCGGCGGAAATTAGCAGCGCGTTAATTATGAGCTTAGGCATGGCTAGAGATATTTTTCCTTGATTTGTTCAGGAGTAAGGACAATAATTTTTTCATTCCATTTTAATAATGACGAAACATCCTTCAAACCGTTTCCGGTGAAAAGTAAAAGTGCTGTTTCGTTTTGTAATTTTTCTTGTTCAGCAAATTTTTTATATGCCGCAAAAGAAGCTGAGCTTGAGGGCTCGAGCAAAATTCCAAATTCTCTTGCCGATTCTTTTTGAGCCGCAATTATTTCTTTATCGCTTACAACAATTACTTTGCCGTGTGTTTGTTGAATCGCTTTGGCGCCCAAAAATAATGCGCGCGGTGCTCCAGAACAAATTGAATCTGCAATACTGACGGCTGATTCATATTCAAATTTATTTTTTGTTATGTAACGTGCAAATGCATTGCTGCCTTCCGCCTGAGCAGCAATTAGTTTCGGTAATTCTTCAATCCAGCCAAGTTTTTGTAATTCCCAAAATCCTTTGTACAACCCAGAAAGAATAACTCCATCTCCGGTGGGCACAAAAATATAATTTGGCAGTTTACCCTTCAGTGCAATAAAAATGTCATACGCGGCGGATTTTTTTCCTTCAATTGTTAATGGATTGTAAGCGGTGTTTCTATTGTACCACTTTTTCTGAGAGGAGATTTCTAAGCAAGTATCAAAAGCTAAATCGTAGTCGCCGTCAACTAAAACAAGCTCTGCGCCGAATGATTGAATTTGGATGCGCTTAGCTTCCGGAATGTTCTTCGGAACAAAGATGATTGATTTCAAACCAAGTCTAGCACAAATTCCGGCAAGAGAAGAACCTGCATTTCCGGTTGATGCGGTGGCAATTTTTCCAATTCCTAATTCTAATGCTTTCAGCGCAACCAAGCTTGATGCACGGTCCTTGAATGAAAGTGTTGGATTACCGGTATCGTTCAGAACAAAAAATTCTTTCCCTTCGTATTTAAGTTTCTGAAAACAATTTGAAGGAAGAGAAATCTTTTCAAGTTCGTTTTGCAATGAGGCTAACTTTGCAGAATCAAGCGGCCAGAGAAAATCATATTGCCAGAATCTTCCAAGCTCGTAATTGAAAAAACTTTCCTTGCTAATTTTTGATTTGATTGACTCATAATCGTATTCAATCAAAAGAATTCCTTTTAACGGTTGGTTCTTTTCAACCTTTCCGCAAGTTGGACAAAGATAAACGAGATTCTTTTCAATCTCATCTTTACCGTAAGTCTTTCCGCAATCAAAACATTTGTAAATGTAATCGTTCATATTATTGCCGTGCGCAGCACTCACATTGTCAATCCCATAATTGCTTTTGCAGTATGCAGACGGTTTTCCGCTTCATCAAAAACAATTGAGATATTTGGGTTATCTAGAATTTCATCAGTTACTTCGTTTCCGCGGTCTGCCGGAAGCGCGTGCATCAGCTTCACATTTTTATCGGCAAGTTTAATTCTCTTATCGTCACAAATCCATCTCTTATATTTTTCCAGGTTAGCTTTCATTTCTTTCTTGCAAGCATCTTCATTAGCTAAATATTGTTCTTCCTCATAAAAACCAAAACCGCCCCAATTTTTTGGAATAACAATATGCGCGCCTTCAAAGGCTTCATCCATATTGTTTGTGAAGCGCAAACTTCCGCCGCCTTCCGCAGCATTCTTCCGAGCTTTCTCAACAATATTTTTACTCAACGGAAATTCCTTTGGATGCGCTACGGTTACATCAATTCCATAACGAGGAAACAAAAGAATTTGTGTTTGAGGTACGCTCAATGGTTTTGAATGTGTTGTTGCATAAGCCCAAGAGACAGTAACTTTTAAATTCTTTGTGTTTCTGCCGAGATGTTCAAAGATTGTCATCAAATCTGCAAGTCCTTGGAACGGATGATAAACATCATCTTGCAAAGACATAACCGGCTTGCGGGAATTTTCAGCGAGCTCATTCAAATATTTATTTCCAACTCCGTAGAAGCAATTGCGGCAAGCTATTCCGTGTCCCATTCTGCTAAGAATGATTGCAGTATCTTTTGCAACTTCACCGTGAGTGATTTGCATTTTGTCCGGAGTGAGATCGTGCGCGTGCCCGCCAAGCTGTGTCATTCCGGCTTCCATAGAGTTGCGCGTGCGCGTTGACTGCTCAAAGAACATCATGAACAAAGTTTTGTAAGGGAGCCAAAGCGTTGGCTCTTCAGCGTAAAACTTTTTCTTCAAATCAAACGCCGTATCAAAAACTATATCGAGTTCTTCTTTTGTCCAGTTGTCTTCCGTAATAAAATGTCTGCCTTTAAATCTTGTTTCCATAATTTCTCCGTGTGTTTTATATTTTTTTTACTCTGTGTTTCTTTGTGCATTCTCCCTGCTCTGTGGAATAAAAACTTTCACAGAGAGCCACAGAGGTTACACTGAGTTCCACTGTAAAATCAAACTCTTTCCACTAATTCAAATGAGAATAACGAATAAAACTTTGTTGCTTTTAAAAGATCATTAAGAACAAGCTCTTCTTTTGATGAGTGAGAAAGCTCTTCTCTTCCCGGTGCAAAACCAATTGTTGGAATACCAAAATGCCCGGCAGTTGCTACTCCGTTTGTAGAGAAACTCCACACACCGCTTTTAGCTTTTCCTATTGCTGCTTTAGATGTTTTCATTGCAGCATCAACAAGAGGATGTTTTTCATCGTAAACCCAAGTTGGAAAATATGCTTCTTGGCAGAACTTAGTTCCCTTCCAGCTTCTTCCTTCCACATTAGGAATAGAAACTTTCGCATCGCTCTTATGTTTCTTAATTATCTCTTGCAATTCTTTCACGACGGTTTTTTTATTTTCGCCAATTGTCATTCTTCTATCAAGATGAATCTGGCAGAAATCTGCAACAGAACAAGTTGAAGGAGCCTTAGAAGTAATTTGGCTAACAGTAATAGAGCCTTTGCCAAGCGGCTGCTTTGGTTTTAACTTTTTATCAAGTTTTTCAATCTCTGCAAGAATTGGCTGCAATTTATAAATCGCGTTTATTCCTTTATGATTATGCGCGCCGTGAGCAGATTTTCCCGTTGCTGTAATTTTCAACTCCATTCTGCCGCGCTGTCCGCGGTAAACTTGCAAGTTGGTTGGCTCGCCAAGCACAACATAATCGGGTTTAATTTTTTCATTCTGAATTATATGGTAAAGCGGATAGCCGTCTGCATCTTCTTCGAGAACGGAACCAACTACATAAAGTGTAAAAGGAAAGTCATTTCCATAAACTTGTTTCAAAACTTTACCGGCTATCATAAATCCAGCCATTGCTGGCTTTTCATCTACAACTCCACGCCCATACATTTTGCCATTTACAATTTCGCCGCCAAAAGGTGGATGAGCCCAATTTTCTGTTTCAGTTACTTTCACTGTGTCTATGTGTGCATCAAACATAATTTTGATTGGACCGTTTCCGATTTTGCCAATCGCGTTTCCAAATCCATCATGATAAGATTCGTCAAATCCATACTCTTTCATTTTTGCAACGATGAATTCAACAATTTCTTTTTCTTCACCGCTATAACTTTTTATTTGTATTAAGCGCTGAATTAATCCGAAGAGATTTTCTTTCTCCGCTTCAACAGTTTTTAACAGCATTTCTTTTACCGATTTTTCCATGGCTCACCATATTTATTTTTTGTTTTCTCAGTGATTCTCTGTGCAATCTCTGTGACCTCTGTGAAAGAAGTATTACTGAGAACCACAGAGTAATCGCAGAGTGACACAGTGTTTATTCTTCCTTCATCTCAAGTGCGTGTGTTGGGCAAACTTGCGTACAGATTCCGCAGCGAACGCAAATATCTTTTTCCAATGTAAGTTTATCTTTAATCTCCAACGCATTATGAACACAAATTTTTACGCACGCGCCGCAGTTATCGCATATATTATAATCTACCGTTGGAAGAACTTGCTTTCCATGATACAAGAAATGCTGCACCTTTTCATGCTCGGGTTCAAATATTCCAATCAACGATTCGATGTTAGGATAGTTGTGCGCGTCCATCCACTTTTCTAAATCCTTTGCAAGTTTTCCGTAAACTCCTTGACCTTTGAGAATTGAGAGTGAGCAGACTTGCACAGCTGACGCGCCTACCATTAAGTACTTAACAACATCTTCTGCCGTTCGAACGCCGCCAACACCGATGATTGGCTTTTTAGATAATTTATGAATTGACGCAACAAAGTGAAGACCGATTGGAAGAATAGCTCTTCCGCTTAGCCAGCCGCGTCCATCTAAACTACCTAAGAATGGTTTGCGGGTTTCGATGTTAAAATCCAAAGCGGGACCAACAGAATTTATGGCAACGTAACCATCAACCACATCATCAAGCATTGAAACCGCGAGAGACAAATCTGAAACACCGGGAGAAAACTTCGCAAATACTGGAACATCAATATTGTTTTTGAGAGCGACTGCTGTTTTGCGCAAATTGCTTGCGTCTTTATCTATGTAGTGAATTGAAAACTCAACAGCATCAATCAATCCGCTTCCATTTAATTCTTTGCCAAGCATTTCCAAATCTTTCGGTGAGTAACCTACTGAAGCAATTACCGGCGAGCCAAGCGTTCTTATTCTTTTCAGTTCTTGTTCAATAAATTCTTTATAACCAACTTCGCTCCAGAGTTCAGCGTTAAGCAAACTGTTGGGATTAAAATTCGAAATGTTTGGAATTGGAACTCGCGCTGGTTCAACACTGATTGTCTTCACTACCAATCCACCGGCACCACCATCTTGCGCACGTCTCAGCATTTCATAATTTGCGGCAGTTGGTCCCGCAGCAGTAAAAATTGGATTGTTAAAGATTATTCCGAGTATGCTAGTTTTTATATCAGCCATGTTATGATTTTCTCTTTCTCTGTTGATCGGATTCTTTTTCAATAACTGAAGTTACGCACTTTGTGATTTCTTTGTGTCCCCGCCTGCTAAAGTATACTCTA
>DAIEQT010000305.1 GCA_027347545.1 Ignavibacteria bacterium
GGATATATCATTGCTGAAGATTTTGTTGAAGATAACAGCGATTTTGTCGTTAGAATTGGCGGAGCTTATGGAGTTGAAAACATACCTTTTGAAAAGAATCTAACAAAATTTACTTCCCCCATTGGCGGATTTGTTGAGGCTACTAAATCGAATTGGAGAATAAATTTTAGAGTTGGCTACAATCATTCCGAGACAAATCTTTCTACATATCATCTAAAGACTGATCTGCTTTATTTTCTAACACGTTATGAATTTTTCCAGCTATTCAATAATCATCTGAATCCTTATGTTCTGCTCGGCGGCGCTTATTGGATGTCCAACTTTCAAAACACTAAATACCCTTCGCTAACTTCTTATTTCCCTTTAGAAAAAGATTCCGGCCCGGCTTATATACTTGGCGGTGGTTTAATCTATAACCTGTACGGCTTTTTCATTGATATACAATATTTCTTTTTCGGATCAAGGCAGGCAGTTTTTGGAAAAGAGCCATTGCCGGGTGAGTTTTCAAATCAATACAAATTATATCCGGGTTCAAATCAGTTTAACGTTATTGTTGGTTACAGTTTTACTTTTTAGGATAGCACTGAGAGAACAAAATGTTTATTAAAAATTATTACCTCGAAAATGAAATATTCGCTTCCCGCTTAAAGAAAATCATCATTTTCATATTAATCATAATTATCTCGCTTTTGCTGGGATGCAGAAAAGATACTTTTGTTGAACCAATTGACCCCTTTGAAGATCAAGAATTGGAAGCAGTTCCGGAAATAATAACAATAGGCGAAGGGAACAATGCTCTAAAACTTAAGGCGAATCATGCCAGTGTAATTAAGACTGAAACCGGACTTAGAATTAAAGGAAGCGTATTTGTTGAGAATTCAAAATATGGGGATATGCCCTTATCAACCGGAGATTTTGAATTAGTAAAAGACGGTTCACAAAATTCATACAAGAATATTACCGGTTTCTCAAAAATAGAATTACCACATGAAGGCTTGCTTAAGAATCTAAAAATAGCCGCGTTGGCTGCTGCGCCTTTTGGCTTCAAGAAAGGGAGTGAGTTTGAACAAGGGGCATTCAATTGGCCGGTTAATGCAGACCGCTATTATTTTTATTATGAAAACGACAATCCAATTCAAGCTAACATTACGAGCTCGTCTATAAAAAACATAAAAAAAATTGCCATAGATCCAAAAGATCCGTTTACATTTTTTACTTGTGATTTTAATGGTACCAAACTTGGCGATATATCCGATGTCGGCATTGCTATATCAACACAAGGTTTAATTCCTTTTGTGCCCGCAGTTTCATTTGGCGGTATTAAGGGCTTCCATGGAAACCTCTACCTTACTGGAACAATACCGTTAAGGCAATACCCGGTTGCATTCACCGGGGAAGCTTGCATGTCTTTTGGTTCCGGCGAAGGAAATAGTGATAAATTTTTCGCCGGTAAAGAATCGGCTTTTATACTTGGTCTAAATGGAAAAGCGACTTTAGACAATAAAGCTCTTGATTGGTTAAACGTAGAAGTAGTATTAGGTAAAGCCACATTAACTCTCGATGTAAAAGAATCCGGCAGTACCGAGCTAAAATTTGCCGGTGTCCGCGAATTCCCTCCATCAACTCCAAGTGATTTTCTTGCAGAGATTATTGGTCAAGATTGGAATTTTTTGGATTACCTGGCCCCAATTGAAACTAAAGAAACATTTTATGGAACTATTGGGACAGAGCTTTCAGATTGGAAATTAGGCTTCAAATCCGAATCCAGGTTAAAGAACCTTCCAGGTAATATTGAGCTCGACATGGGGAAAACTCAACTAGAAATATCTTCATCGCATATGTACTTTCTGGGTGAAGCTGTAGTTGGTGGACTTAACCGTGTTGGAGTTGAAGGGTACGCAGACAGAAGTGGAAATTTTAAACTAACCGGTTATGGCAAAAGCAGTTTTCATGCAAGTGCCGGAAAACTATCAATCGGTTATTCTCTTGGTATGAATATTAGCATTCAACTTCAGGACAAGGTTTTCACTTTTAAGGGGAACTTCAGTTTCAAAGGGAAGGCATGTGTAACTATTGCAAAAGTAGATCTTTGTGCAAGTATATCAATCGGCGGCTCAACCTCAATTTCATCAAATGGTACATTCGAAATATGTTTTGAAATAGGTATTGGGAAACTTGGTTTTGATGTCTGCATAAAATACGAGCGGAACAATAAACTTGTTGGCGAATTGTTTGATCAAAAAATGATTGTGAATGAAATACCGATTGAGCAAGTTCCGGTTGAAAACAGATTTCCAGCAGTAGATAGTTTTGGTAACGTAATTAGTTACTGAAGTTACGCACTTTGTGATTTCTTAGTGTCCCCGCCTGCTAAAGTATGTTCAACGTGGCGGGCAGGTTTGTGACTTGGTGGCAAAAGAAAACATAAGAAATTAAGCCACAAAGGCACTAAGTCACCAAGGTTCACTAAAAATAATTCACAAAATTCAGCTCATGCGTAACTTCAGTCAGTTATTAATTAATCTGTAATAAGGAGAAAGATTGTGCACAGAATAAAATATTTGGCTTTATTTATTTCAGTGGCAATCCTGTTTTTTATCTCATGCAATAAAAATGAAGAAGAAGACTACACTTATTCTATCAGTAAGGTTTGGTGGACAGATAGCATAGACGCGAATCTTGATAAGTATGCAACTTCCAAGCGTTTAAATCTTAACGTGCGCATACAAGAAAACGTTTCGCGAAGAATTAACGCACGGATATTTTTCAAGCCGCATGACGCATCAAGTTTTACGTTTTATTCTTTTATGGGGGAGCGGGATGTGCAAGGCGGTGATATTGATAATCATCTATCAATCGCTGTTGGAAATCCTAACAAGGAATTATCACGCGGATTATATGACTTCAAAATTGAAATCTACGAAGTAAGCGCTGGCCGGGTTGAAGCGTTTGTTGATCCCGCGGAAAATTCTTTGTTAAGCAGTCAGCGTTTCGAAGAATCTTCCAACGATAAAAATTATTCAATACAAGTCCGGTGGTCTGATAAACGGGACAGGAACGCAAACGATTATTGGCAGCACGCCAGACTAAATATAAATGTTGATATAGACGCGGCGATGCAAAAATCAGTTAAAGCAAAACTCTACTATAAAAGCAGCAGCGAGAGTAATTATAAGCTCTATTATGAATTCCCCATCTTTCAGATTTACGGACAGGATATTAAAGACACCGTTTCTTATGTGATTGGAAGCCAAAACATAGAATTGCTTACCGGCGCTTATGATTTTAGAATTGAACTGTACGAATTGAACAGCAACATATTGGTCGCATTAGCTGATGAAACTTTGCCGGAGCTGAACGATGTAAAATTTGAAGCTGAGAAAGATGATGAATACTATTACACAATTTCCAACATTTCATGGTCTAACCAAGTTGATTTGGATGCCGACACTTATACACAGTTCCGAAGACTAAATTTCAAAGTTGATGTTGATAAGAATAGCGAGCGGACAATCTTTGCAAAGATTTATTACCGGCACCCGGACTCGACCGACTATTCCAGATATGATTCTACAGCTAATTTTAAGATAACCGGCAACTTAGCAACGAATGTTAAATTTATAAATGTCGGGGCGTCAGCAATTCAACTCGATAGTGCCAAGTACGATTTTTTAATTTCTATTTATGAACCAACCGATAGTGATGTAGAATCCTTTCAAGTTTCTTCCGGCGCTTCCGTGGATACACTTCTGGCAAAACAAAAATTCGAGCTTCCATCGAGAGATATTAAAAAATGAGTGAGTACAAAAAATATATTGCGGTTTCAATTCTTATCCTTTGCGTTTTTATTAATCCAACTATACAAGCTCAAGCTGAGAAGAAAAAACTATTCGAAGAAGTAATCTCCGCGCTGAATCAGTCACAAAACGAATATGCTGATGTTTTGTGTCGGGATGAGTTTAAGAAAGCAGTAACTCATTACAATAACGCCATTTTGCTCGATGAGCGGGGTGATTCATTCCAGGAAATAAAGATAGAGTTAGAATTGGCAATCTATTCTATTACAACTGCTAATGATGTAATTGATGATAGAACCAGAATATTTTCAAAAGTTCTTATTCTTCGTAAAGAAGCAATAAACGTAAATGCTGATAAACATGCGGTAAAGTTTTGGCTTTCGGCAGAAGCTAATCTTCGCAATGCAATTGAAGATTTCTCTGAGAAAGATTACGAGGATGCGAGAAACGCTATTCCTATAATTACAAAGGATTACAATAGCGCGAAATTATATGCCGAATATGCAAACGAGTTAGTCCTCAGATGGCTGCCGTTACAAAATGCAAACGGTTCGTTAGCCTGCTTGCTTTCTCCAATAGATTATTCAGATGGACTTTTGTTATTAGATGAAGCTTTGACAGGACTTTCCGAAGGGGAAGAAATGGTAGCAATAAAAGAATCTGTTAAGGAAGCCGGAACCTTGTTAAACAAAGCAGCAGATAACTCCAAAAAGTTTACGGGCAGATATTCGGAATTAATTAGAATAAGAAAAGAAGCGCTAATTGCCGGCTCCGAAAGCTTCTCGCCAAATTTATGGGTTGATGCTGAGTGGACACTTCGGGAAGCGGCTATCTCATTTGGAAAAGGTGAAATCAACAATACAGTTGAGCTTTCTTTAGAAGCGCAGCAAAAATATATTGCCGCAAAACATTTAGCTGTAAGAACACGTCTCTTTTCAAAAGCAGATGAACTTGTTCTTCAGGCAGAAAAAGAAGGTGCGGATGAGTATGCAGTTAAAACCTTAGATGAGTGCAAGTCTCTCGTAAATAATGCCGAGAACATAATCTATAGTGATAATTATGACGAAACCAATCTGAAGGATATTGCAACTCAAGCCGAAGCCAAAGCTAACCTGGCGCTGGAAATAACTCAAATAATTAACAGTGTTGAAGATGGTAATGCCTCTTGGGAAGATTTAATACTTAATTGGAAAGACATACTTAAAAAGTGTGAAGAACAATCCATAGCTCCATACAATGATAAAAAAATAACCGAGCCGGTTGTAAAAAGTGAAAAGATTCCTTCTGAAGTGTACGCCCTTTTTAGTACCGGTGAAGCCGAAATAATTGACGCCGGCAATGAAGTAGTTATACGGCTAAACGGACTTGAGTTTAGCTGGCTCGGATATACCTTAACAGAGGCACATGAAAAGTTGATTGATAAGGCGATTGTTGCTCTTGGTTACTTCCCGGCATCTACAATAACTGTAGCCGGACATAACGATTATATCGCGGCACAAAAATTCAATACCGAAATTTCGCAGCGAAGAGCTGATAATATCCGAAACTATATCCTCTCACATTCCAATCTTGATCCGTCAGTAATCACTGCTATCGGATATGGAGAATCAAAATCAATTTCTAATGATAGATCTCTTTCTGGAAGAAAAAAGAATATTAGAATAGAACTAATCATAAATAGATAAACCGCTTCTTCTGTCTTTCTAGATAAATACCTAAAAATTTATGAGGTACAAAATGAGTAAAAAAGTGCTCTGCTTTGTTTTGTTGACCGGGTTTTATTCTATTCTTCTTTCTCAAAACAAACAACGTTATACAACTTTGCAGTTTACGGAAATTCAAACGCATTCAAATGCGGTTTACACAACAGCCCCTCATCTGAATAGTCCGTACGTTGGAGAAAGCCATACAACCGATGCTAATTTATCCTTACACATCTTTCAGCCGCAAGGTGATACAGTTCAAAAGCGACCTATGCTAGTTTGCTTTCATGGCGGCGGATTTATGAGCGGGAAAAAAGAACATGATGATATGATAGAGTTTTGCAAGATATTTGCAAGGCATGGATATGTAACGGCAACAGCTCAATACCGTTTGGGAATGAACGCGCTTAGCAATACAAGCGCAGAACGAGCCGTCTATAGAGCAATTCAAGACAGCAGAGCGCTGCTAAGATACTTACGGGAAAACGCAGCCAGCCTGAAAATTTCGCCGGACCATATTTACATACTTGGCAGCAGCGCCGGTGCGTTTATGGCGCTTCATAATATTGTTATGAATAAGGAATCCGAAAGACCTTCCGGCACTTTTGTAATTAATAAATTTCCTCCAACAGCCGATAACGGTCCCGACCTTGGAACACTTGATGCAATTGGCGGATATCAAAATAAAAGCTCGCAGGCAAACGGCATTGTAGCCTTATGGGGTGCAATTAAGCATACGGATTTAGTAGAGGTAAGTGATTCAAAAATTCCAATGTTATTAGTCCATGGAACCAAAGACTCAATTGTTCCCTTTGGACTTGGTTCACCATTTCAACTGCCGACTTTGGCGGCAACTTATGGAAGCCAGTTGATTGATCAGAAGCTAACTTCAATAAATTATGCTCACGAGACATATTTTGTTGATGGTGTGGGACATGAATTCTACGGAGTGTTGAACGGAATGTGGAGCCCTAAACCAAACCAGTATTGGGATATTGTTGTGAATAAGGTACGCGATTTTCTTTACAATATTCACAAACCGACAGCATCGTTCACTTATAGCATAAACAAAGAGCAAGTAACCTTTACTAACACAAGTGCAAAGGGGCTTAATTGGCTGTGGGATTTTGGTGACGGAGAAACCAGTAAGCTTCAAAATCCGGTTCATACTTACAAGCAATCGGGCACATACATTGCCAGCTTAACAGCTTATAGCGAAGTTCTTAGTGCGGATACTAAAAAAGAAAATATTGCTGTAATTGTAACAGATATAAATAGTGAATTACTTCCGACCACAACAGAATTGTTTCAGAATTATCCTAACCCGTTTAATCCGGAAACTACAATTCAATATACAATTCAGTCAAACGTGAAAGGTGAAACGGCAAATGTAACGTTGAAAGTTTTCGATGTTCTTGGAAATGAAGTTGCAACGCTTGTAGATGAATACAAACAAGCTGGAACATATAACTCAAAACTCAACACTCAAAACTTAGAACTCTCTTCCGGTGTTTATTTCTATCAATTAAAAGCCGGTGGGTTTACCGGGACAAAGAAATTCATTATTCTCAAATAAACTTGTTATTAGTATTTACTTTTGATAAAAAGAGAAAGAGTGGCGATGAGCTGCTCTTTTCTTATTCCCGAAGGTGGTACTTTCTAAGATTTCAAGTAACTAACCTAATGCGCCATTTTGTTTCAATGTAATTAAAAGAATAGAGCTTAATCTCTATAGTAAGCGGAAGTTGTGGTTTAAGTAAAGATGTATCCTCCCGGTCACAAATCAGCAAAATTAACTTCGGAATGAATTAATCCGAGAAAAACTTTGCAATTTAAAATAATAGTTTGATTTCAAGGCATCATGTATTATTATAGATTTATGATTCCTCAAACACTCTAAATCCTTATCATTTATTGTAGTTTCAAACCACCAAATGAATAATTGTAGTTTTACTCAAAATATTGAGTCGGCTACAGGAAAGAAAAATTGCTTCGATGGAAACAAATGATTCACCTTCAAAGCTAACGGCCATAATTGTTGATGACGAGTTATTCGGCAGAGAAAACCTTAAGAAGATTATAGAAACCTATTGCCACGAAGTTGAGATACTTGGAATGGCGGACTCTGTAGTTAATGCCCAAAAGCTTGTCCGGCTTTATAATCCCGAGGTAGTATTTCTGGATATAAATATGCCGGTGTTGGATGGATTCGATTTTCTGGAAGAGTATGAAGAAAAAAAATTTATGGTGGTTTTTGTTAGCGCTCACGAGGAATATGGCATTAACGCGGTAAAAGCGGGTGCAATAGATTATCTGCTGAAACCAATCAACATCAAAGAGTTGAAACTAACGATAAAAAAACTTTTGATGACAAAGAATCAAAGAATTAAAACTGATCTGGCGACCGATATGGATAAAATAGTTATTCCGGCTTCTCATGGTTTTGATGTACTGGTCATTGATGATATTATTCGGTTTGAAGCAGAAGGAAGTTATACGAAAGTAATTTTCAAAGAGGGAAAGAATAAGATTGTAAGTCGTACGTTAAAAGATTTTGAAGAAACTCTGCCGAAAGGAAAATTTTTTAGAAGTCATAAATCTCACCTGATAAATCTGAAGTATATTAAAGACTATTCAAACATCAGTGGAAACTTTGTTACTATGACAGACGGCAGCAGGGTTGAGATCTCGCGCCGGAAAGCCCCCGAATTTATTCAGAAAGTAAAAAAAGTTTTAAATTCTGTCTAAACATGATGAAAAAAAATTATCTCTTAATTGTAATAAGTTTCCTACAGCTAATTCAACTCTACTCGCAGACTCCTCCTTATTATAATTACACAACAACAGACGGGCTAGCTTCCTCCACAGTCTATGATGTTATACAGGACAGAAACGGCTTCCTGTGGTTTGCCACTATAAACGGGCTTAACAAATTCGACGGTAACAAATTTAATACTTACAGGATGGCAGACGGACTAAATTCTAACTCGATTACAGCAATATTAGAAGGCGAGCACGGGGAACTCTTCATAGGAAATCATGAAAAAGGGATTAACATTTTAAGAAACGGCAAATTTGAAAACTACATTAGTGAGATAGAAGGAAAAAGATTTAATATATCACAG
>DAIEQT010000364.1 GCA_027347545.1 Ignavibacteria bacterium
TAAATCCGTCGGTACCGCCAAAACCACAACAGCATCATTCATCTAAACACTCTCAGCCGGCTCCAGCAAAAAAAGTCGAACCAAAGCCACAATATCAAAAGCCGAAGAGAATTGAGGTTGTTAATAATCTTTCCGAGCAAAATTTGGAACGTCCAAAATCCACTCCGGTTAAGAAAAATATTGAAAATGCAGAGTTAAATACTCTTGGTGACGATATTCTAAACAAGTATGCTGACAATGAGAACCAAAGCCTTTTTACTCTTAAGACAAATAAAAAGAACACCAAAGAATAGCTTGCTGAATCTATATTGCCTTATCGTAATCTAATTACAATGCAAAAGAGGAATTTATATGATTGAAAAATCTATCCAAATAAATGGTATGAATTGCAACCATTGTGTAATGGCTGTGAAAAAAGAATTATCAAAGCTTACTCTTGAGTCTGCAGAAGTTACAATAGGTAACGCTAAGGTTCTTTTTGATGAAACAAAGGTAAATGAAACGCAGATTGAAGCCGCAATTGTTGAAGCCGGATACGAAGTAACAAAATGAAATCTTACTCATTTCAAATAGAGGGAATGACATGCGCAAGCTGCGTAACCCGCGTGGAAAAAATCATAGGCAAGTTCGATGGCGTACAAAATGTTTCTGTAAACCTTGCCAGCGAAAACGTCACTTTCCAATCAGAAACCGAAGCGGATATTAATTCCATCGCCGTCGCCGTTGAGGAATACGGGTATAAACTTAAAATAGTAACTCCGGCAAAGCCTACACAAGCGAAAGCCATTACTTCCCAAACCGAAAAAGATGCCTACTACGAAACCCTTAAGCGTGATTTTTACCTCGCTTTAATTCTTACTCTGCCGGTTTTTCTAATTAGCATGTTGATGGATTATGAAACGTTTCATCATAACTGGCCTTTCTCCGATGACTACACACACAAAATTCTTTTAATATTCACAACTCCAATAATTTTTATTTCCGGCAAAAGGTTCTACACTGTCTTCGCAAAAAATATTCGCCACCTATCATTTGAGATGAACTCGCTTGTTGCGATTGGCACTGCTGCCGCTTATGGATACAGCGTACTTGCAACTCTCTTCCCTTTCGAATTTTCTCTTGATGGAAAAATACCACACGTTTACTTTGAGACTGCTGGAGTTATAATCACTTTGATACTGATGGGGAAATTGCTTGAGCATCGGGCAAAAAGAAAAACTAACGAATCCGTTAAGAAACTGATGGAGCTTCAGCCTAAAACAACAAGAGTTTTAGTTGATGGTATAGAAAAGGAAGTTTTGTTAGAAACTCTTACAAAAGATGATATTGTTGTCATACGACCGGGAGAAAAAATACCAGCCGATGGAATAATTATACTTGGCAATTCTTCCATTGATGAAGCTATGATAACCGGCGAAAGTATGCCGGTAGAAAAAACTATTGACTCAAAAGTTATCGGCGGCGCTATAAACAAAAGCGGCTCATTTAATTTTAGAGTCACCGAGATTGGCGATAATACAATTCTAGCACAAATAATCAGTCTTGTTGAAAAAGCGCAAGCTTCAAAACCACCTATTCAAAAATTGGTTGATAAAGTAGCGGCAGTTTTTGTTCCGGTTGTAATCGTAATTGCAATTCTAACTTTTGCCGGCTGGTTGATTTTCGGAAGCGAAAATAATTTCATTTCAGCACTTGTAAACTTTGTAGCAGTTTTGATTGTAGCCTGCCCTTGCGCGCTTGGCTTAGCTACGCCAACCGCAATTATTGTAGGCACAGGCAAGGGTGCAGTTAATGGCATTTTAATTCGCGATGGAGAAAGTCTCGAATCAGCACAAAAGATTTCCACAATAGTTTTTGATAAAACTGGAACGCTTACCGAGGGAAAACCAGCTGTAAGCAAAATTGTTTGTATAGGCATTGAAGAAATAGTTCTACTTCAACTTGCTGCTTCGCTTGAAGCTAAATCCGAACACCCGCTTGCGAAAGCAATTACAAACAAAGCAAAATTGAGCAACATTAATTTGATTGAGCCGGAGAGTTTTCAAAGTATAACAGGCTTTGGAGTTGCTGGGATTGTAAATGGAAAGGCTTTAATCATCGGAACTAATAAATTACTGCAAGATTATTCTATTAAGTTAGATTCTATTGCAGTGAATGAAATTCACTTTTCTAATGAAGGCAAAACCATTATTCATATTGCGATTGACGGTGAGTTAAAAGGATTAATTGTTGTCGAAGATCAGCTGAAGCAATCTTCTTTAGAAGCTGTTGAGAAGCTGAAGAAGATGAAAAT
>DAIEQT010000365.1 GCA_027347545.1 Ignavibacteria bacterium
AAATGGCTATCATTCGCGCATTTCAGGCTGTCCGTCCAAATGCAAAAGTTGCACATCTTGTTGCAAGTGTACCTTATGATGTTGTTAACAAAGAGGAATCCGCAGAACTCGCAAAATGAAATCCAATTAGTTTTTTACGTGTTACCCGTTCCGAAATTGAATTGAAAGATGGAACCAATGCTTACTCGCCCGAAGTTTATGCTAAAGCAAAAGAAAATTTTTTACGTTTAAGAGAAGAAGCTCCGCTAATTCAAGAAACAGTTCCAAGTATTTATGTTTATAAACTTACAATGGGAGAGCAAAGCCAGGTAGGTTTAGCAGCAACGTTTTCTATTGAAGATTACAACAACGATGTAATCAAGAAACATGAGAAGACCAGAAAAGTTAAAGAAGATGACAGAACAAACCACATTGTTACTACAGAAGCACAGACAGGTCCGGTATTCTTAACATACAAAGCAGTTCCGGAAATTGATAAAGTTGTAAATGATACAATGAAAAAAAACACTCCAATTTATGATTTTACTGCCGCTGATGGAATAAAACATACAATTTGGATTCTACCTGCTGAACAAAGCGAGGTAGTTATCAACGGAATTGCTAAGGTTAAAAACTTATACATTGCAGATGGACACCACCGCGCGGCAAGCGCAAGCCGCACTCAAAAAGTTAAAAAGGATCAAAACTCAGCACACAACGGAACCGAAGAATACAATTATTTTCTTGCGGTTCTTTTTCCAGCTGAGCAATTAAGGATTTTACCTTACAACCGCGTTGTTCATGAGCTGAAAATGAGCGAAGCCCAGTTTGTTGAAAAAGTAAAACAAAATTTTACAGTTGAAGAAGCTAAGTCTGCAAATCCTAAAACAACGAAAACTTTTGGAATGTACCTAAGCGGGAAATGGCATTTATTAATACCCAACCAAAACGTTAAACCCGGCAAGACATTTGGCGATAATTTAGATGTAAGCATTTTGCAAAATTATTTGCTGCATCCGGTTTTAGGAATTGAAGATCCGCGGACTGACACAAACATTGATTTCATTGGTGGAATTCGCGGTACGGAAGAATTGGAAAGATTGGTAAACAGCGGAAAAGCCGCGGTTGCATTTTCAATGTATCCGGTTACTTTAGATGATTTAATTAATATTTCAGATGCCGGAGAAATAATGCCGCCTAAATCAACTTGGTTCGAACCAAAATTGCGTGATGGTTTACTGGTTCACACAATTTAGAATATGAAGAAAAATACGTGTTGACAGCACAAAACAAACTATCGAACATAAGCCGCATACTGATTTTAATCGGGGTATTTTTTAGCTCAGCGGTGATAGCGCAAGTAAATGATGCTGCTGAGCTTGAAAAACGCCTCCCCTCACTTAAAGGAAAAGAACGTGTTGATGTTTTAAACTCTCTCTCTTATCTACTCAAAAGAAGTTCGTTCGAAAAATCCCGCACATACGCCGAAGAAGCCTTGAGATTATCCAAACTAGATGGATATAATCTCGGTGAAGCAAATGCGCTAAACAACCTTGGGTTTGCAGAGTACACTCTTAATAATTTGGAGAAAGCCGAGGATTTATATCATAACGCGCTTTCAATTTTTAGAGAGATTAAGGATGAAAAAGAAATTGCAAGGACCCAAAACCAACTCGGTTTAATTCATTGGCGCCGCAATCAATTCGTTTCAGCGTTTAGACGTTATCGGGAGGCGCTTAATCTTGCCAATAACTCCGGTGCACAAGAGCTTGCCGCGGAAGCTCTCAACTACATAGGATTGATTTACTGGAAATGGAGTGATTACGGCAAAGCTATTGATTATTTCTTCCGTTCGTTAAAAATCAAAGAGACATTAAATGATAAATTTGAGATTGGGCTTACCCTTAATAACATTGCGTTTGTTTATAATGAAATGAATCAGGTAGATCAATCAATTATTTATTCCAATAAAGTTCTGGAGATGACGGACAGTTTAAAAAACAGCTATGTACTGGGGCGTGTACTAAACAATTTGGGAGTAAGTTACTTTAAGAAGAAAAACTATGATAAAGCAACTTACTATCAGAATGAATCGCTTAAAATAAAAAAACAATCCGGCGATAAAAGCGGCATGGCTTATTCATATAATGATCTCGGTAATCTTTTCCTTGCTAAGAAACAATATGATGAAGCGTTGGTGTATTATAATCGTTCGATAGAAATAAGAAAGCAGCTTAATGATAAATTTGGTATTGCTTCGGTATTGTTCGATATAGCCGTAGTTCAAAAAGCTAAAGGAAATATTAAAGTTGCGCAGACATCGTTTAAATCTGCGCTGGATTATGCTCTCTCGATTGGCAATAAAAGATTAGAAGCCAACATTTACCGGGAACTCTCAGAGATAAACCGAGCAACCGGGAATAACGGCTTAGCTTTTACATATCTTAAAAAGTACTCTACAATTCTAGATTCAGTATGGAGCAAAGAAACCCGCGATAAAATTTTAGAGCTTTCCGTTATTTACGATGTTGATTCTAAAGACAACGAGCTTAGAATTAAAAGCCTAGAAATAGAAAAAGAACAAAACAAAACTGTTTACGGATATATCGTTTTCTTTCTGGCTTTAATTGCAATAGTTGTGCTTTATAAGCGTTATTTGTCCGTTAAACAAGTTAAGAAGCAACTCGAAAAAGTTAACAAAGATATTAAGGAAAAATCTAAAGCATTAGAAAGCACAATAAAATCGCGCGATAGGTTCTTCTCAATAATCTCACACGATTTGAAAAGCCCATTCTTTGGTCTGAAAGGACTAGCTGAAATTCTTGCCGAAGACAGCGAAGAATTAACCGAAGAAGAAAAAAATACTTTCTTAGTTAAACTGAACAGAACAGTAAAAGATATTTACATGCTTTTGGAAAACTTGCTTGATTGGTCTCGTCTTCAGTCCAAAATAATGGAATACAGCCCGGAAGTGTTTGATTTGTTTGACGAGCTCTCCCATTCTCTCTTTCTGCTATCGCAAAACGCGGAGAGGAAAAGCATCAAACTAATAAATACGGTTCCGGAAGGAACAAACGTTCTGGCAGACCGGAGGATGATTCACTCAGTTATTCAAAATTTAGTTACCAACGCAATTAAGTTCACATACGAAAAAGGCAAAGTTGAAATAACCGCGCAAAGTTTAGAAAATGTTGTGATTGTAAATGTTATTGATCATGGAATAGGAATGCCAAGCGAGTTTAAGGATAAACTCTTCCAGATAGATTCGCAAACCACTTCTCGCGGAACTAACGACGAAAAGGGCACCGGGCTAGGGCTTATTATCTGTAAAGAATTAGTCGAAATGAACGGAGGACAAATTTCCTTTGTAAGCCAGGAGAACAAAGGCACCACATTTACCTTCACTTTACCAAGAGCAAAGGTCCAAATTTGATTTGAGCCGCGCCTAAATTTCTGCTAAGTTTCACCTACCGAATTTCACATATAAGAGGATTAAGATGGAAAACCGTATTTATAACCTTAGTGCCGGACCGGCAATTTTACCAGAAGAAGTTTTGTTAGAGGCTCAGAAAGATTTGTATTCTTACAAAGGGAGCGGAATGAGCGTTATGGAAATGAGCCACCGCGGAAAAATCTTTGACGGAATTATCAAAGGAGCAGATGCTGATTTAAGAAAGCTGTTGAACATTGGCGATAATTATTCAATTCTGTTTTTGCAAGGCGGCGCCACGCTTCAATTTTCTATGGTTCCGCTAAATTTAATGCCGCCTAAAAATAAAGCAGATTATATTGTTACAGGCGCATGGGCAGAAAAAGCTGTTAATGAAGCTAAGCGTGTCGGCACTGTTAACATTGCCGCAACTACTAAGGCTGATAATCATTCAAGAATACCAGCACAAGCTGAAATGAAATTAGACGCAGATGCTTCTTATGTTCATTTTACATCCAACAATACAATATTTGGAACGCAGTTTAGAACAGAACCGGTGGTTGGCAACGTTCCTCTTGTTTGCGATGCCTCTTCGGATTTTCTGCACAAGATGATTGATATAAACAAATATGGATTGATCTACGCCGGCGCACAGAAGAATATTGGTCCTTCTGGTGTTACGGTTGTTATCGTTAGGAAAGATTTACTCGAGCGCAGCAGCGAT
This sequence comes from Ignavibacteria bacterium, assembly GCA_027347545.1. Lineage (GTDB taxonomy): Bacteria > Bacteroidota > Ignavibacteria > Ignavibacteriales > Melioribacteraceae > Stygiobacter. The sequence continues at coordinate 4,134 of DAIEQT010000365.1, forward strand.
TCGCTTCACACCTATATGAATTACAAAATTCATGCTGATAACGAAACGATGTATAATACGCCAACCACTTTTGGAATTTACATTGCAAGTTTAGTTTTCAAATGGCTGCTAAACATGGGCGGCTTGGATGAAATGTATAAACGCAACCTGGACAAAGCTAAAGTCCTTTACGATGCAATAGATGGCAGCGATGGTTATTACAAAGGAACGACAGCAGTGGATGCCCGCTCACTTATGAATGTTACTTACAGATTACCAAACGAACAATTGGAAGAAAAATTTGTAAAAGAGGCTTCAGCAAAAGGTTTCAGCGGATTGAAAGGTCACCGCTCCGTTGGCGGAATTCGTGCTTCAATTTACAATGCTTTCCCGAAAGCCGGTGTTGAAGCTTTGGTTGACTTCATGAACGAATTTAAGAAGAATAACTAAGCTAGTTTTTAGTAATTAGTATTGAGTATTTAGAATGGGTCGAAGAAAATTCGACCCACTTTTTTTATGGAGTGTTTATGAAAAAAAAGTTTTCCGTTCTTCTGTTGATTCTTTTGATAGCCGGCTGTTCTAAACAAGAAGAAAAGTTCGAGCTATATTCTCCGGTCGCATTTGCTTATTCTTTAGATAACAGCTGGGAGTTAAACGCAAGCTGCCAGGCAAAAGGCTTCGCAAAAAAAGAATACAAGGGAAGATTGGGCGCACAGGTTTCCTTTGTAATTGATTTGAAAACACCGGATGGATCTGTAAAGAAAGATGTCCAGCATGGAAGAGTTGACCAGCTTGCAGATAAAGACGTAATAGATTTAGCAATAAACACACAGATCAATTTAGACTCGACATATAAAGCCGGAAAATATACCGTGATATTTAACGCAAAAGATGATTACACTGGAAGAAAAGCGAAAATAGAAAGACAGTTTGAATTATAAACTTTTGTCAAACTGAGCGCCCGCTTCCTGCCTCGCCTTCGGTTCGGCAAGGCGGGCGACTCGCGCTCAGCGAGGCGAGAAGTCGAAGTGCGACATTTCTCGACTCCGCTCGAAATGATTTTTACACTATTCTCCAATTGCCATATAAGTACCGCCAATCAAATAAATTTTTGAACCACCCCAAGTTTTTACCTCGACCATAAAGCCGGCTTTGTGTGCGTTAGTAACCTTAACATCATAACGGGTATTATTACCACGGTCCTGGTCTATTCTAGTTACGCTTATCTGTATATCGGGAGTTTTGGTAAACGGCTTAGAAAACGTAACGCTAATCTGTTGTGTTCTTTCCATATCTCCGCCGGCGGCAAGCATAAAGTTGGAAATATTTTTATCAGCGTTAAATACTCCTGTTTGTATTTTCATTTGTGCGAATAGTGTGTGACTACCAAAGAAGAAAGCCAATGCTACGATTGCAACTAACGTCTTTTTCATTTTAGCTCCAATTTATTTTGGTGGTTATTCTAATGCGCCAACTACTTTTTCTACTTCTTCCAAGATTTCGCAACTCTTTATAACTTCTTTCATCTTTGTATGATCTGGATAAAGAGGACGGTCAACATCTAAATGTTTAACATGCTTGCGAACAACTTCTTTTGCTTTTGTAACACCGCGACCATTTGTGAAATTGCGGAAATCCAGAGCCTGCGATGCAGCAATGAATTCAATTCCTAAGACACCGTAAGCGTTATCAATAATTTGTCCATTCTTAATTGCCGTGTTCATTCCCATCGAAACAAAATCCTCTTGATCTGCCGCTGCAGGTATTGATTGAACCGAAGCCGGCGCGGAAAGCATTCGCTGTTCAACAATTAATGTATCGGCGGTGTATTGGCTTAACATCAATCCGGAAAACATTCCGGCGCCTTTGGTTAGAAAATCCGGTAAGCCGATACTTAGCGCCGGATTAAGTAATCTGTTCAATCTTCTTTCCGAAAGAACTGAAACCATAGTTACAGCTGCGCTAACCATATCCATAGGAAGTGAAACCGGCGTACCTTGGAAATTTGCGCCGGTAAGTGTTATGTTATTCTGAGGAATAAAAATCGGATTATCGCCAACACCATTTAGTTCGATTTCTACTTGCTGTTTTGCGTAAGCAATAGCGTCGTGAGCGGCGCCAATTACTTGCGGAGATGAACGCATTGAGTAAGCATCCTGCACTTTCGATTTAAGCTTTCCGGTTTGCAAATCGCTTCCTTCAATACATTTAATTATTGATCGAGCGCTACGTACAGAACCTTTGAAGCCGCGTACTTCATGAAGGCGAACATCGTAAGGCTTAAGATTTGCAAACAATGCTTCCAGCGACATAGCGCAAGCAATCTCTGCTTGTTTCAACCATCGGTTAATATCATAGAGGTGAATAGCGCTCATCGCAGTAAGAAGATTAGATCCGTTAATTGTTCCGAGTCCATCTCGTGCTTGTAAACCGGGAATAGTAATACCGGCTTTTTCGAAAGCTACTTTTCCGGGCAAACGCTCACCATTAAAGAATGCTTCACCTTCTCCCATCAACAGCAAAGCTATTTGGCTCATTGGCGCTAAATCTCCACTTGCGCCAACAGAGCCTTTTTGGCAAACAACCGGAGTTACATTTTTGTTTAACATTTCGATAAGTGTAAGAGTAATCTCAGGACGGATGCCGGACATTCCATGTGCATGAACATTAATTCTTCCGGCGATTGCGCCGCGCACATATTCGATTGGTGCCGGGTCTCCAATTCCGGCGGCGTGGTTGTAAATCAAATACTTCTGAAATTCTTTTACTTGTTCATCATTCAACACAACTTCGCTAAACTCACCAATTCCGGTATTAACTCCGTACATAATTTCGTGCGCTTGAATTTTTTGTTCAAGCATAGCGCGGCATACTTTAATTCGTTCGAGTGCTTCGGGATGTAACTCTACTTTTTCATTACTGCGAGCAATTGCTACTACTTTTTCAACGGTTAGGTTTGAACCATCAAGAACAATAGGCATACTAGTCTCCTTTTGGGATTAAGTTTAATAGCAACTTAAGAAATGAAAAGAAAAATAAAAACCGTTGTCCGAAGGACTCCTTGGGAGAAACGATTCTGTTAATTCAAACTGATTTACTCGACCCATAGATTAATCTATGGGCTGATATAAATCTTAAATCCGGGTAAACCGTTTCAACGGTTTTTATTTTTAAATCCATTTCTTAAGTTGCTATTAAACTTAATCCCAAAAGGAGACTAGTA
>DAIEQT010000370.1 GCA_027347545.1 Ignavibacteria bacterium
TTGTGAATTCTTAGCGGGCATTGCGAGCAAAAATATTTCACGCAAAGACAGCAAAGTTTTCGCAAAGCCGCAAAGATTCTAACAAATAATCTTGAAGTAAGAAAAAGAAATGAATTATAATGGACCAAAAATATTGCGAGTTATTTTCTTCGCTATCCCATTCTTCTGTTTCCTTGTAAATTTATACTCACAAGAAGTTGACATTACAAGCGCCCTAAAGAATCTTGAAGTTGGAAAGATAGATGCCGCTCAAACTGAGCTTCAGAAATTAAAAGAAGATAACTCTTCTGATCCCTCAGTAATCTTTCTTGATGCCGTATTAACAAGAAACGCCGAAGAATCAATTAAAAAATATTCAACTGTATTTGAGAAATATCCTAAAAGTAAATATGCCGATGTTTCTCTTTACCGGGTTTTTTCTTATTACTATTCACTTGGATATTATAAGAAAGCGGAAAGTTACTATAAGCGCTTAAAGATTGATTACCCCGCTTCGCCATACATTGCCGCTGCAGATAGAAAAATTCCAGATAAAGAGGAAATAATTACGCCATCAGCCATAGTTACAAACGTAGCTGACACGACTAAAAATAATTCTACCTTACAGCCTCAAAAAGAAAAAGCGAAATTCACAATTCAAGCTGGAGCTTTTTTAAGTGTTGACAACGCCAACCGCTTAAAAGAACTATTAAGTAAAGATGGATTCCCTTCCGAGATTATCAATAAAGTAGTTGGCGGAAGTTTACTGAAAGTTGTAACAACGGGGCAGTTTATCAGCGAAGCGGAAGCTAAATCATCTCTCTCGCAAATTGAAGCAAAGTATAATCTAAAGGGAAGAGTCATTCCTCTTCCTGCCAAACCATAAGAGCCGCGGCCAAGTTAAAAATTCATACTCTCTAAAATTTCTTTCATTCTTTTCTTTATGCTATTTTTAAGCACAATTATAAACGGCTTATGCGCACCGAAGAATTTCAGAAAAAGTTTGGCATAATCGGCAGATCCAAAGAGATTCGCGACCTTGTAGATATTATTATGCAAGTCGCAAAGAGTGATATTTCCATTCTCATCACAGGCGAAAGCGGTGTTGGAAAAGAAGTCTTTGCACGCGCTATACATCATTTCAGTTCCCGTTCCGACAAAGAACTAGTTAATGTAAACTGTGGCGCTATTCCGGAAAGTTTGCTTGAAAGCGAACTCTTTGGTCATAGAAAAGGATCGTTCACAGGCGCAACAGATGACCGCAAAGGTTACTTTGAGATTGCCGATGGAGGAACTCTTTTCTTAGATGAAATTGCTGAGATGGCTTTAACTACTCAAGTAAAACTTCTGCGCGTTCTTGAATCAAAAGAATTTATGCGCATTGGCGGCGAGACAGTTACTAAAGTTGATGTTAGAATAATCGGCGCTACCAACAAAGATCTTCAGCGCGAAGTTGATATGAAAAGATTCCGTCATGATCTCTACTTTCGCTTAAAAGCTGTTTCAATAAATATCCCTCCTCTAAGAAACCGCAAAGGCGATATAATAGAATTGGCAAAAAGCTTCTTAGAAAACTATACGCTATATAATAGAATGCCGAACATGTCTATTACAAAAGAAGCGGAAGATGTTTTGAATGAATACAACTGGCCGGGAAATGTTAGAGAACTTAAAAATGTAATTGAGACCGCTGTTGCGCTTTCACGTACAAATGTTTTGGATGCGGATGCTTTTATTCCTTTGCTGACTATTCCATCTTACTTAGATGAAACGCACAATTTGCCCGTTCACATAAATAAAACCGCTGAGCAACTTGACCGTGAAATGATTTACCGTGCTTTAATAGAAATAAAAAAAGATTTAATTGATTTAAAAGGCTTAGCGGCGAAAACACAAAGCGAAAACTCTTCGGCTTCCATTCATCATTCACCGAATGAAGTTGTTCCTTTAGTTCAGATTGAAAAACAAGCAATTATAAACGCGCTTATTTTTACAAAACACAACAAGAGAAGATCAGCTCAGCTTCTTGGAATAAGCGAAAGAACTCTCTACAGAAAAATTCAAGAGTATGGAATTGAATAAAAAGTACCTAAGTGCCTTAGTGAATAAGTGCATAAGCATAAAGAATAAATGCTATTTCACTTTGGTGATTTTAGCTATTGTTGCAACGCTTGAATCGTGCAGTTATTCTTTCTCCGGTGCCTCTGTTCCTTCTCATCTAAAAACAATTTACATTACTGTTTTTCAAGATAGAAGCGGCTCCGGCGAGTTTAATCTTGGCGATAGAGTTACACGGCAGCTAACTCAAAAATTTATTGACGATAACACTCTGATGGTTAGCGATAGAACAAACGCAAACGCAGTTCTCGACGGTTCCATTTCTTCTCTAACAGATGCACCATCTACAATAACCGGCGGAGAAAAAGTTTCCTCACGTAGAGTTACTTTGAATGTTCAAATAATTTATAAAGACCTTGTAAAGAAACAAACTATCTTTGAGAGAAGTTTTTCCAATTACGGTGATTATGTAGTTAGCGGAGAGATCACCAGCGCGCGTAAAGCGGCAATAGAGACCGCAATTGATAAAATCACAGAAGATATTTTGCTTGGCGTTGTATCCAACTGGTAAAAAAATATACCGAAACTTCATCTTAAGTTCCGGCAGATTCATTATTAAATAAGGTAAAATTATTTTATGATATTCGACGAAATTGTTCTTTTCGCCTACATAATTTCTCTCAGCATCATTCTAATCTTTGGCAGCCACGGTTTCATTATGATGTTCTATCATCACAAATACAGAAAAAATATTCCGAAACCGGGAGATACTAAAGAAGAAGATATAGTTACTATACAATTGCCTATGTACAATGAAATGTATGTTGTGGAAAGATTGATTGATTCGGTTTGCGAAATTGATTATCCGAAAGACAAACTCGAGATTCAGGTGTTAGATGATTCTACCGATGAAACTGTTGATGTAGTTGCCAAACTTGTAAAAGCAAAACAAGATCTCGGATTTGACATACAGCATGTTCGCAGAACAAACCGCGAGGGATTCAAAGCCGGCGCGTTGAAAGAAGGAATGAAATCTGCAAAAGGAAAATACATTGCAATCTTTGACGCTGATTTTATTCCAAAGAAAGATTTCTTACGCAACACTCTGCGCTATTTCATTAATGATAAAATAGGGTTAGTTCAGACCCGCTGGGAACATTTGAACGAGGATTATTCAATACTTACAAAAATTCAAGCCCTAGCGCTCAACGGGCATTTTGTAATTGAGCAGACAGTCCGCAACAAATCCGGTTTCTTTATTCAGTTTAATGGAACCGGTGGAGTTTGGTTAAAAGAATGTATTGAAGATGCCGGGAACTGGAACGCAGATACTCTTACGGAAGATCTCGATTTAAGTTACCGCGCACAGTTGCGTGGCTGGAAGTTTGTTTACTTGCGTGACTTTACTACTCCGGCAGAATTACCGGCAGAAATGAACGCACTAAAAGCTCAACAGTTCCGCTGGACAAAAGGCGCAATTGAAACAAGCAAGAAATTACTTCCGTTAGTTTGGAAAGGAAAAATTCCTTTACGTGTAAAACTGCAGGCAACATTTAATCTTACCAACAATTTGGTTTTCCCATTTACACTGCTTGCCGGAATTTTAAAT
>DAIEQT010000380.1 GCA_027347545.1 Ignavibacteria bacterium
TCAACGTGGCGGGCAGGTTTGAGACTTGGTGGCAAAAGAAAAGATAAGAAATTAAGCCACAAAGGCACTAAAACACCAAGTTTCACTAAAAATAATTCACGTAATTCAACTCATGCGTAACGTGAGTTACTTAGTCAAAAGCATTACCCTTGAAGAAAAATAGCCATTTACGCGCATTGTATAAATATATATTCCGCTTGCAAAACTTTTTGCATTGAAGACGAGGCTATACTTCCCTCTATCTTTTCTCTCATTAACTAATTCTGCAACTACACTTCCCAGTACATCATACACCTTAAGTACAACATTTCCTGGCTCTGTCAGATTATAATTTATAGTTGTTACTGGATTGAATGGATTGGGGTAATTCTGTTCCAATGAGAATTTATTTGGCGTTTCATCGGTTGCAACGCCTGTAGGAATTTTTACGTCAATAGTCCATTTCTTAGAACTTTGCATAAGACCGTAAGGATCATTTTTTACAAGAGATGAAGAATGTTTTACAACAGCAGTTAATTTATGCAATCCTACAGAAAGTAGGGACCCATCTATTAGCACTGCATTTGCGTTGGAAACTAATTGTATATCATCAAAATACCATTCGGAAGACATGCCGCTTAAACCCAGTTGAAGCGGCTGAATGCTGAAATCCATTTTTTCATTTGTTCGCAAATCCACTGTACTAATCAGCGGTGCGTACTTTTCGATTAATTCAAACCGTTCAAAAATCGATTTAACATGTTGCTCTATGCATATTTCACAAAACGGAACGCCAAGGTCTCTCATTTTACAACTCATTTTGGGTCTGTACATTCCTTTGCTTGAATAATAAGCGCCCTCAAAGAGTCCAACCGTTGAAACATATTCTCCGCTCACCGGAGTTGGAATTGGCGTGAACGGGTCTATCCATGATTTCCATGGAATAGAATCACGCTTAGTTCTAAACGTAACGTTGATACCATCGTAACGCGCCGGCTGCGGGCGACCATAATCATATTCATCAGCCAATCTAGCAAAGCTGTGCCCTGTCTCATGAATAGCAACTTCGGAGCTAACGCTATTGGCAGAGAAAACTGCAATAGAGCCGCCGGAACCGCCATACCAATTATGATTAACTACCATAAGCACAATATCATAATCCGGTAGGTTATCTTGCAATACTTGCAGCATGTGAGTATAATCTTTTGAGATAAGAAGCCTATGAATACTTCCGGCATCGAATGAGGTATTAAAATAAGTATCCTTTGTAAAAACCGAATCTTTATAGGAGTCGCAATCGGTAGCAGTCCCGGGATGATCTGTCCCGGATTCGTTAGATGGAACTTCAATTGCAAAGACGTTAAAAAGTGATTTGTACTCCTTGTAAGGGCTTTCTTGAAAAATTTTATCAACCGTTAGCTGAACATCCCCCAGATATTTTTGCATCTCGGTTATTTGATAGCCGTCGCCCAAGAAAGCAATGTTAATCCGTTTATCGCGCGGACCGTTATCTATGATAGATTTAACGGGAAATGTTTGTCCAAACAAAATATTTGAAAACAATAGAAGTACTAAAAGTTTATTTGATGATTTTAACATGATTACTTTCTGATGGAGATTTTACTGTGATTAATAGGAAATTCGTAACCGTTTTGATCTGTAAAGCTAGAAGTTTTGTTCAGAGAATGTGTTTTATTTACGATGTTCAGCCGTATTTTTTCAATCGTAGATGAATATGGAACGCGAAGTGTTAAGCTGACTGTATCTTGCTTAATTGTTGTTCTGCCAATCTTACCGTCACCGGCTGGATATTCATAGACACACTCTGCCGGATTTTCAATTATATTTTTATATAAAACTTCTTCTCCTGAGGAAAGTAGGGTAAACTCAATTCCGTTATTTAACGAAGGTATTTTCTTATGAGTCTTTAATTTTCCCGCTACTGCTTTCATTCCAACCAATTCCGGATTCCCGTTCACCAACTTGAAATCCAGAAAAAGAATTTTGTTGTCCGTGCTTTGCGAAAGCAATTTCCCGCAAAAGAATAAAATGATAATCGCCGCGATATATTTTCTTTTCAAGCTATATTCCTAGAATTACTTGTGCAAAATAACTGAAGTTTAGACGCACTAAAAAGGCAATTAGTAAGTGTTGCACACAAAGCTAGCTGTTAAATACCTTGATTGAGAACGAATACCGGCTCAATAGATTATAATACCAATTTCGCTATGGTGTTATCATATTGTATAATTAAATTTTTCATCAACTCCTCTACGCTAAGAATTTCGTTTATCAAACCGGAACTTTGTCCGGCTTCCATCATTCCTTGCTCTGCATTTCCTTCAAAAATTCCGAGTCGTTCTCGCTTTTCGCCAAGCATATTTTTCAAGGTAGCCTCATCAGCGCCAGTTGCCTCGGCTTTTTGAACAAGCTTACTCCACTCGTTTTTAATTAAACGAGCCATTCCTATTTTCTTAAGAACTAAAGTTGTTCCGGTATCTTTCGAGGCAATAACGTTTTGTTTATAAATTTCGTGAGCAGAAGATTCAATTGTTGCGGCGAAGCGAGTACCAATTTGAACACCTTCTGCGCCAAGCGCTAAAGCAGCAGCAATGCCTCTTCCATCAGCAATTCCACCGGCTGCAATTACTGGAATTTTAACTGCGTCTGCCAATTGTGGAATTAAACAAAATGTTGTTAACTCATCCGGTCCATTATGTCCGCCGGCTTCAACTCCTTCTCCAACAATTGCATCACAGCCAACACTTTCAGCTTTCAGCGCTTGTTTAACGTTGGAAACAACATGGATAACCGCAACACCATGTTTTTTTAATAATTCTATATGTCTGCCCGGATAACCGGCAGAGGTGAAAACAATTTTTACTTCTGAATTTATCGTTGCTGTTATAAGCTCAATTGCATCGCCTCTTAAAAGAGGGATGTTAACGCCAAATGATTTATTTGTTGCAGCTTTACATTTCTGAATATGCTCACGAAGCAAGTCCGGCTTCATAGAGCCGGCGCCTATTAAACCGAGTCCGCCGTTATTAGATACTGCCGAAGCGAGTTTCCATCCGCTAACCCAAACCATTCCGGCTTGAATGATAGGAAGCTCAATCTTAAGTAATTCAGTTACTCTGTTCTTAATTTTCATTGGTGATAATCTTATGTTAGTTGATAAATGTAAAATCGTAAATCCCAAGTCCAAAATCCAAATTGCAAAAGTTTGTTTAGCGTAAACCTATTAATTAAATTCGCATGGTTAAAAAAGGAAAGTATAATTCTTGAGGGCAGTAATACCCGCAGCCGGATTCGGCACACGACTAAAGCCACACACATTTTCTCTTCCTAAAGTATTGTTGAATGTTGGCGGCAAACCAATATTGGGTCATATTATTGATAAGCTTTTATCCGAGCAGATAACCAAAGCAACTTTTGTTGTTGGTTATCTTGGTGAAAAGATTGTTGAATATGTGAAGAATGAGTACCCGGAGATTGAAGCAAGCTTTGTTTCTCAAGAGATTGCTCTCGGACTCGGACACGCGATTCAAATGGCAGTATCAACTTTTGATCACGATGAAATATTCATCATTCTCGGTGATACAATTTTCGATGTTGATTTGCATTCTGTATTCGAAAAGAAAGTAAGCTCACTTGGCGTTAAAACCGTTGATGATCCTTCCCGCTTTGGTGTTGCCGTGTGCAAGAATGATAAAATTGTTAAGCTGATTGAAAAACCGCAAGAACCAATTTCAAAATTAGCATTGGTTGGATTGTATTACATCCGCAATTCAAAATTGCTTGTTGAATCTCTAAGTGAGTTGTTTGAAAAAGAAATTAAAACTCGCGGAGAGTACCAGCTCACAGATGCGCTTCAACTGATGATAGAAAAAGGAGAAACATTTACTACTTTTCCTGTAGACGGTTGGTATGACTGCGGTAAGAGTGAAACTTTGCTTTCGACAAACAAATACATTCTTCAGACGAAAGGAACAAACCGGAACGTTAAAGGAAGCACAATAATAGATCCGGTTTATATTTCCGATTCAGCTGTTGTGGTTGATTCAGTTATCGGTCCCTTTGCTACAATTTCAGAAAATTGTGTAGTGAAGGAATCAATAATAAAGAATTCAATTTTGAGTCCGAGTTCTCAAGTAGAAAAAACGATGCTTGATAATTCAATAATAGGAATGAATGCTGTGGTCAAAGGCAATTTTAAAAAGTTAAATGCCGGCGATTCATCTGAAATAGAATTTTACTAAAACTAATAGAGGTGTAAATGTCATACTTATTCACATCCGAGTCGGTTTCCGAAGGGCATCCGGATAAAGTCTGCGATGCGATTTCTGATGGAGTACTCGACGCTATTTTCAAACAAGATCCAAATGCGCGTGTTGCTTGCGAAACTATGGTTACAACCGGATTGGTTGTAGTTGGCGGCGAAGTTACTACTACTGCTTATGTTGATGTTCATGAAGTTATCCGTAAAACTATAAAAGAAATCGGCTACACAAAGGCAGAATATAAATTTGATGCAGACTCATGCGGTATCTTAAATGCAATTCATTCACAGTCGCCGGATATTGCTATGGGAGTTGATAAAGGGGGCGCCGGCGATCAAGGAATTATGTTTGGTTACGCTTGCGATCAAACACCTGAGCTTATGCCGATGCCGATTGTTTACGCACACAAACTTGTTAAGAAACTTGCAGATATCCGCAAGAAGAATTTGAAACTTATGCCTTACTTACGCCCGGATG
>DAIEQT010000414.1 GCA_027347545.1 Ignavibacteria bacterium
AACCGCTGAAAAAAGTGGTTGTTTGTCTTGATCCATCTGAATTTAAAAGCACGTGGCTTGGCAATAAAAGTATTTACAGAACAAGAATGGCGATTGCAGATGACGGCGAGCTGATTGTCCTCGCGCCCGGCTTAAAAGAATTTGGCGAGGATAAAGAAATTGACCGCTTGATAAGAAAATATGGCTACGTAACCACTCCGGAAGTACTTAAGTATGTTGAAGAAAATGATGAGCTGAAAAATAATCTCAGCGCAGCAGCGCATTTAATTCACGGATCATCCGAAAATAGATTTAAGATTACTTACTGTCCCGGTAATCTTACCAAAGAAGAAATCGAAAGTGTTAATTTCGCTTACGCAGATTTGAGCAAGATGACGAATAAATACAATCTGCAAATTTTGAAAGATGGATTTAATGTAATGCCGGATGGCGAAGAAATATTCTACATCTCTAATCCTGCTCTTGGTTTGTGGGCTTACAAGGATAGATTTAACAACTGACCGGAATGAATAATAAAATTAAGATAGTTGCCGATGATAAGATTCCATTCTTAAAGGGAGTGTTGGAACCATTTGCCGAAGTGTTGTATTTATCCCCAAAAGAAATTACTAATGCAACAGTAAAAGATGCGGATGCGTTACTTATACGCACAAGAACAAAATGTAACAAAGAATTGCTTGCCGGCTCATCAATAAAATTCATCGCTACCGCCACAATTGGATTCGACCACATTGATGGCGCGTACTGTGACGCAAATAAAATCCATTGGATGAGCGCTCCCGGCTGTAATTCTAGTTCGGTTCAGCAATACATTGCTTCTGCTTTAGTTACAATCGCTGCAAATAAAAAATTTAAGTTGAGTGATAAAACTATTGGAATTGTTGGTGTTGGAAACGTAGGAAGCAAAGTTGAAAAGCTTGCTAAAGCGATTGACATGAATGTTCTCCTCTGCGATCCGCCGAGGCAGCGAAGAGAAGGTGGAAATCAATTTGTTCCGCTTGATGAACTTGTTAAGAAAAGCGACATTATCACTTTTCACGTTCCGCTAAATAGAAGCGGCGAAGACAAAACTTTTCATATGGCAGATGAGAAGTTCTTTGAAAGTTTTGCTCAGAGCAAAATTCTCTTTAACAGCTCACGCGGCGAAGTTGTTGAAACAGACGCACTTAAAATTGCGGTAAGAAACGGAAGCGTTTCCGATCTGGTACTTGATGTTTGGGAAAACGAACCAAACATTGACTTGGAATTACTTGAGTTGACAGATATTGCAACTCCGCACATTGCTGGTTATTCGGCAGACGGAAAGGCGAATGGTACAGCAATTTGTGTGAATGGTTTAGCCGGGCATTTCAATTTTCCGCTTGAGAAAAATTGGTATCCAAAAGAAATTCCTAATCCAGCTAATTTCAGCAAAATTGAAATTGATTGTGTAGGCAGAATCGAAGAAAAAATTATCCGCGAAGTTATTTTATCAACATACAAAATTGAGGAAGATGATAAACGCCTCCGTTCTTCGGCTCAAACTTTTGAAAAGCAGCGCGGCGATTATCCGGTTAGAAGAGAATTCACTTTCTATTCTCTTAATCTCTCAAATTGTGAAAATGTTATTCAAGAAAAATTATATCAAATTGGATTTAAGAAAAATAAAATAGAGGAAGCAAAATGAGTAAAGCTGATATTGGTCTAGTTGGTCTTGCCGTTATGGGCGAAAACTTAGTGTTGAACATGGAAAGTCATGGTTATACCGTTGCAGTTTATAACCGCACAGTTGATAAGGTAGATAACTTTGTCAACGGCAGAGGAAAAGGGAAGAATGTAATTGGTGCTCATTCGTTGGAAGAACTAACCGCCAATCTAAAAACTCCGCGTAAAGTTATGATGATGGTGAAAGCCGGCAAACCGGTTGATGATTTTATTGAACTCTTAATCCCTCATTTAGAAAAAGGTGATATTCTTATTGATGGCGGTAACTCTCACTTTCCGGATACAATTAGAAGAACAAAATATTTGGAAGAAAAAGGTTTGCTCTACATTGGAACCGGCGTAAGCGGCGGTGAAGAAGGTGCGCTCAAAGGTCCATCTATTATGCCCGGCGGTTCTATTGCGGCTTGGCCTCATGTAAAAGATATCTTCCAATCAATCTCTGCTAAAGTTGCTGATGGAACTCCTTGCTGCGATTGGGTTGGCGAAAACGGAGCCGGTCATTTTGTTAAAATGGTTCACAACGGAATTGAATATGGCGATATGCAGCTAATCTGCGAAGCTTATCAAATTATGAAAGACCTTTTAGGGATGAGCGCCGATGAAATGCACGAAGTTTTCAGAGATTGGAATGAAGGTGAACTGGAAAGTTATTTAATAGAAATCACCCGCGATATTCTTGCTTTCAAAGATGCAGACGGCGCTCCACTTGTTGATAAAATTTTAGATACTGCTGGACAGAAAGGAACCGGCAAGTGGACTGTAGTTGCATCGCTCGATACTGGAACACCGCTTACATTAATTGGCGAAGCAGTTTATGCACGTGCTCTTTCGGCTTTGAAGAATGACCGCGTTGAGGCATCAAAAGTTTTAAGTGGACCTACTCCAAAATTTGAAGGCGATAAAAAGCAGTTCATCGAAGATATCAGAAAAGCTGTTTACGCTTCTAAGTTAGTTTCTTATGCACAAGGTTATGTTTTGATGCGTTATGCTGCGCAAGAATTTGGTTGGAACTTAAACAACGGCGGCATCGCGTTAATGTGGCGCGGTGGCTGTATCATTCGCTCGGCTTTCTTAAGCAAGATTAAAGAAGCTTTTGATAAAAATCCGAATCTCACAAATCTTTTGCTCGATCCTTTCTTTGCCGGAAAGATTATGGATGCACAAGCTTCCTGGAGAAAAGTTGTTGCAACAGCCGCTACTAATGGTATTTGGATTCCGGTTCTTTCAACAGCATTAAATTATTTTGATGGCTTCCGCAACGGAAGGTTACCGGCAAACTTATTGCAAGCGCAACGCGATTATTTCGGCGCACACACTTACGAGCGTGTTGATAAAGCCCGCGGCGAATTCTTCCATACAAACTGGACAGGTCGCGGTGGAGATACGGCTTCGACGACTTACACTGTCTAGTGTAGAGTGTAGAACGCCCGCCTTGCCGAAGACGCAAGCCGAGGCAGGAAGAACGTAGAGTGAAGAGTGATTAATTATTTATTTTAGTTGTAAAGAATTTAAAATATGGAGTAGCAATTGGATATTAAGAAACTAACAGCAAATACAATTAGAATTTTAGCAGCAGAAGGTGTGCAGAAAGCTAATTCCGGTCATCC
>DAIEQT010000416.1 GCA_027347545.1 Ignavibacteria bacterium
TTATACGAAGCAATGAAGGGCGCTGCGTGGCTTGCTGTTATAGCTTCATTTGGATGGGGAATTTTATCTATCCTACTTTCTCCATGCCATTTGTCGAGCATTCCTTTGGTAGTTGGATTTATAAGCTCACAAGGCAAAATGTCTCTTGCAAGAACATTTAATATCTCGCTTGTATTTTCAGTTGGAATGTTAATAACAATTGCACTCATCGGAATTATCACAGCATTGCTCGGTAGAATGATGGGAGATATTGGAAGCGCCGGCAATTATCTTGTTGCCGGAATCTTTTTTATTGTTGGACTATATCTTCTTGGTATAATAAAACTTGATTGGAACAGAGGCTTAAAACCTACAAAAGCTAAAGGATTATGGGCAGCACTAATACTTGGTTTACTATTTGGCTTGGCGCTCGGACCCTGCACCTTCGCTTATATGGCACCGGTTCTTGGCATCGTGTTTCAAACAGCACAAACAAACTATTTTCTTGCAATGATGTTTTTACTCGCATTTGGATTAGGACATTGCTCGGTAATTGTTGGTGCCGGTACATTAACCGGAAAAGTACAGAAGTATTTAAACTGGAGCGAAGAATCAAAAACATTGTTATGGCTTAAGAGAATTTGCGGTGTCTTAGTTATACTTGGCGGCGTCTATTTAATTGTGAGTATATAAATGGTAACAAATAACTTTTTGGATGCTTATAGCATTAAAATTCTAGATTCTTTAGCAGAAGGAATTTATGTAATTAATAAAGAATTTAAGATAGTATTTGTAAATAAGTCTGCAACACAAATTACCGGCATAAAGCAAGAAGATGTATTAGGAAAGGTGTGCAGAACTTTCTGCAAATCGGAGAGATGCCAAATTGGATGCCCGATTACTGAAGTGATTAGAACGGGTAAAAATATTATTGACTTAGAATCAAGCTTGCAAAATAATGAGGGAAGCATAATACCCGTTAAAATGAATGCGTCTGTATTATGCGATGAAAAGAAAGAACCAATCGGTGGGATAATATCCTTTAGGAGAAATGCAGTAGTAAATTTTGAAGAGTATCTAAAGCATCAAGATAATTTTTATGGCATTGTAGGCAAGTCAAAAATCATGAGAGAACTTTTCAAAACTATACAAGAAATTTCCAGAAGTGGTGCAAATGTTTTAATTACCGGAGAAACCGGTGTGGGAAAAGAAATGTTTGCAAATGCGATTAAAGAAACAAGCCTGAGAAGAGAGAAAATATTTGTAAAGATTAACTGCGCTGCATTGCCAGTTACGTTACTTGCCAGCGAATTGTTTGGGCATGTTAAAGGAGCTTTCACTGATGCAATTAAGGATAGAGTTGGAAGATTTGAGTATGCAAACAACGGAACAATATTTCTAGATGAGATAACAGAAATACCTACTAATATGCAGTCAAGACTGCTAAGGATTATACAACAAGGAACGTTTGAGCGGTTAGGTGAAAGTATTGAAAGAAAAGTTGACGTAAGAATAATCGCGGCATCAAACAAAACAGTACAAGATGAAATTAAAGCCAGCCGTTTTAGAGAGGATTTATTTTACAGATTAAATGTAATACCGCTTCACATTCCGGCTTTGCGAGAACGAAAGGAAGACATAGTTTCATTAGTAAACTATTTCATTAGGAAGTTCTCAGACAAGTATGGAAAAAAAATTGAGACCACAGATTCTGAAACGATGGAAATATTATTTAACCATGATTGGCCGGGTAATGTGAGAGAATTGGAAAATGTTATTGAGTATGCGTTTGTTCGCTCAAAGAGAGAAGATTACCTCTGCGCTTGTTGTTTACCACCGAATCTAAGAAATAAGAATAAATACCAAAAATACCTTAGCGCAAAAGAAATAGAAGAAGATGAAAAAGCCGAAACCCTTTTGGCATTACTTAGACAAAATAATTGGAATAAAAGCAAAGTAGCCAAATTACTTGGTATTAATAGAAGTACGGTTCATAGAATGTTAAAAGGGCATTCTAAGAATTAGACTAATGTTGCAAAGTGTGGCATTGTAAAACCAAGACTAAATTGATTTGAAATGATCTGTTGCATTGTGTTGCAAATCCAAATTCCGTCCACTTAAAATAACCCTAAACAGAACAATTTATATGGCAAGTGTTTTGCTTAGTGTTTCGCATGAGTGAAATGCTAGGCAATCAATACTTCCTTTCGAGAAAATACTTTGAAGCAATTAATGAGTTAGAGAAAACTCTTCAAAAGTATCCCACCAATAAATCCGCTAAGAAGAAGCTTATTATCTGTTATGTAAAAACCGGAAAAGTATTTACCGCATTAGAACTATTTGAAGAATTAGTTATGGAAGATGTTGACTGCATAATAAATACTGATCCGATCTTAGATGATTGCCCTTGTCCGGAAATAATTTACGAAATTGAAAATACGGTAGCATATCAAGACGAAAAAGAAAAAGAGGTAGCCTTAGGCATACTCTGGTTATACTGTGATTTAGACTCGTCAGTAAATCATTTCGGCTTACTTGAAACAAAAGATGAAAGAATTGAAAAAATCATCCTATTACTCAAAACAAAAACAAAACAAATCCAGAGGTGAAAATGGAAGAGTTAAAAACTGAAGAAAAGAAGATGGACAGAAAATCATTCTTATCTACTACAACAAAATATGCAGCAGGCGCAATGGTTGGCGCTGTTGGATTAAACGCATTGAGTGGTGGCAAGTTATTTGCCGATGAAAAAAACGCAGCTTGGCCGTTTCCCTACGCACAACTTGATCCAGATGAAGTGAGAAACAAAGCTCATTATTACTACTACAACGATAAGGATTGCTGTGCCGGATCTTTTGGAGGAATTCTCGAGGTATTAAAAACTAAGGTTCCTGATCCTTGGAATAACATTCCTATGGAAATAATGTTGTTTGGTAGAGGCGGAGGAAACGGATGGGGAACGCTATGCGGTGCCATCAACGGTGGTGCAGCTATGATCAGTATGGTGGTTGATAAAGCAACTTCCGGAAATTTAATTAATGAATTATGGGGCTGGTATTGCCAGGAAAATTTGCCAACAACAAAAGCAAATGAATTTGCAGCACAGGGTAAATATACAATGCAGAAATTCAACGGAACACTTGTACAGAATGTTTCCGGAAGCCCGATTTGCCACTCTTCGGTAAGCCAGTGGTGTTTAGTTGCTAAGAAAAAAGTTAGCGATGTTGAAAGAAAAGAAAGATGTGCAAGAATAACCGGTGATTGTGCAGCTAAAACTGTTGAATTATTAAATGCAAATTTAGCAAAACAGTTTACACCAACATTTGTTACTCCGGCAGATGCTAAAGCTTGTCTTGGATGTCACGGATCGGCAGCACTTAACAATGTAATGACACAAATGAGTTGCACACCTTGTCATGGTGATCCGCATAAAGTGTCGGGTATAGTATTGCAAAATCCGCAAACACCAAGTGAATTTGAATTATCACAAAATTATCCAAATCCGTTTAACCCAAGTACTACAATAAAGTTTTCCATTCCCAAAGCCGATAAAGTACAATTGGCAATTTATGATATTCAAGGAAGTTTAGTAAAGACATTAGTTGATCACGAGATGCTAAATGCCGGTTCCTATAACGTGGATTGGAATGGGAAGAATGAGAGTGGGATGAGTGTTGCTTCCGGAATCTATTTTGCAAGAATCACATCAAAACAGTATCTAAACACAATAAAAATGAATCTTGTAAAATAAAGGATTAGAAAGCCGCCTACGGGCGGTTTTTTATTTGAAGTGTGATTAGTGCAGATTAGTAGAACCAAAACTGATTTTTCTGTTTTCAAGTTTATTAGGCGGATCACTTTCCGTCTAAGTGACCCGCTTAATCACTGGATGAATTAGAGGAAATTTATTGTTGCTCCTTCTCTAGCACAACTACATGAGAGGTGCGTGAAGTATCTTTTATTTCTTTAATGATTTTTAATTGCGCACTGTTTGCTAAACCAATTATCCCTTTATTAGCTAGGTACGACTTATAATTTTTGTAGTGCTCTTTTCCGGCAGCAAACTCAACAACTTCATTCAATGCGCTTCCTAAATTTAAAGGCTTTGGAAATAAATAGTCCCCAATTATTATCCTATCTGCTATTTGCACCATATCTTTTAAGAGATTGATCCTTTCACTTTCATCAACTTCGTGAATTACATAAGTCACAATTGCATAATCAAAATGTTCTTTGCCGTTACGCAATAAATTGCTAACGCTATTGTGTTGAAAAGAAATTTTATCGTTTGGCATATTAGAAAGCAAACTAGAAGCTCTTTCAATATTCCGCTTCGATAAGTCTATTCCCAAAACGGAATTACATTCACCTGAAATGGAAAAAGAAAAACGACCAGTGCCGCACCCAACATCAATTATTTTTGAATTAGGTTCAATTAGTTTTTTAATCTGCCTAAATAATTTGTCCTGGTTTGGGGCTATTATTTTATCATAAAATAATCCGTCATACCAATGAACCTTATTCAGCGAGCTCATAGCTTATCAATCATTTTTAACAACCACCCAAAACTCTTTTAGTTTTCATTGTTTCACCGGACGCTTGTTTTAATTTATTTTCTTTTATCAGCTTCGGAATTACTGCTGCCGCACTTTCTCTGAATCTGTATGTATCAACTAGCTGCTTAGACTCCGCATTACCGGGATTAGTAAAATTTATGATTTCTTTGGCAAAGCTATTCATCCCACCTTGCAAAACATAATTATTTTTATATCCCAATTTAGTTGAAATGAAAGCGGCTTTTTGTGCTAACGAATCGTTTCCGGAAAAGAAAACATTAATTTTTCCTCGAATAGAAAGCATCTTAATAATATCTTTCTCAAAAAGATTTTCCAGTTTAATGTTTTGGGATTTAGGCAAACTCAATGCTGTAAAATTTTGAGAAGGACGTAAGTCAAATATTTGAAGTTCCGCGTCGTTATCCATAATTCTAAAAGCAAGTTCATCCGCAGTCATCCATTCAAAATCATCACTACTAAACTTTGAAGTTGAGTAAGCTTCTGACATTAAATCTGTTTTTTTATCTGGAAGTGCGAATGCTGTTAATCCAATAAGTATAGTTGCAAATGCTAATCCGAGATACATCTTTTTATTTGCAAACTCGGGATTAGCTTTGCCGTTCACTTTTGTTTCAACGATTGTTGTAGCAATAAAAGCAGCTATAGCAATTGCTGTTAGAAGAAATGCAAACAAAGCTTGAGACACACCCAATACATCAAATATTCTTAAATTTCCCCATGAAGCCGCTTTATATAATCCTTCAAAGAGCGGATAGCCTTCTGCAAAAATGAAAACGCCGATTAATGAACCGCCAATAAAAATCATTGCATCAATTTTACCTATTGCAGCAGCACAAACGCTTGTTCCGGGACAAAATCCTCCTACAACAAATCCTAAGCCCATAATCAAACCGCCAGCAATTGCTGACCAAAGAAAAGTAGGGTTAACATAAACTAGACTCATATCAAGTAATCCAAAATGACCTAGAGCTATAACACCGAGCATTGCTGTTAGACCAGCGGTAAAAAAAACACGTAGAACAGTAAAATCATATCCATAGAATAGACCAACTAGTTTTTTAGATGTTGAAAAACCGGCTTGTTCGAGAACAAACCCGAATGCTATTCCTATAAATACGGCAACAATAAAATTCAATTCATTGCCTATAACTTCCGGTACTAATGGTCCCATAGTTATCTTCTCCTTATATCCATAGTTTTCTAAAAAAATATGCAAATGCATATGCGCCGCCAAAAATTGCAATCATTGTAATTATACCTCCAGCAGAAAGAACTGCCATACCGCTTAATGCAGCTCCGCTTGTACAGCCTCTTCCAAGTTGCGACCCAAAGCCAAACAAAAGACCTCCTATTAGCGCTCCAAATATTCTTGCTCTTGTTGTTGAACCTGAAGGGTGCTCTAATTTTAGTTTTAGCCTGTTAGAAATTAAGCCGGAAATAAATGCTCCAATAATTACTCCGATAACTTCAAAGACAAGCCAGTTCTTTAGCGCGCTCCCTTGATGCTCGGAATTATACTCTTTAAAAAATTTAGTCTCTTTAGAATGTGCCGGTGCAACAGTTTCAACGCTTGCAACTACAACACTTTTAATTGAGCCGCTGGCACCTAAACCTCTGCCTGTAATGTAAATAGTAACTAATAAAACTATTCCTAAAAAGAATCCGGCTAAATATGGATTCATATATTTTGACTCAATCATTGTTAACCTCTGCGGCTGTAATTTCTTTTGATGATTTATTTTCTGTGGTATGATGATGATCTAGTTCTTCAAATCCGGTTATCATTGCTTTGAGGTTTGAAGTTGGCGTAGTGCCGGTGGTAATTAGATAAAGATGAACGATGATGAAAGCTGTCAAAACAAATGCCGCCGCTGTGTGGAATAGTGCGATAACTTCGACTGAATCTATATTAAGCCCGGCGATTGTTCCTTTCTGCGGATAGCGGTAAAACATATACAGCAAACCGGAAATTACCATAGTAGGAATTACTAATATTTTTAATGAGAGATAAACTAATCTTTGCAGTGGATTCAATTTGCTTAATACAGCCTTTTTGGTTGGGTGAGGGGCATTCTTAAATATCCCGAATAAATAAAAGTTTAGCTGCGCTGCTAAATGTTCAGAAGTTGGTATGTATTGCTTCCACTCTCCTGTAACAAAGTGCCAGAAAATTGCAAATACAATCAACACCATAAAAATATAAGCTGAGATATTGTGGTAGGTAACGGCATTCTTATAACCGAAGAAACTTATTGAACCATGAATTTCGAAACCGGTGGCGGCAAGCATAAAAATTAAGACCGCTTGCATCCAATGCCAAAAACGCTCGAATGATCTATATATATAAACTTTATTTTCCATTTTTAGCCTTAGCTTTTCTTTTTCTAGATGAAATAATTCTTAACGATGCATGAGTAACAATTCCTAATAACGAGAGGACTAACATTCCCGTTCCGGCGTAATCAATTATTAGGTTTTTATCTCTTGCTGGCATATAAAAGTCTTTAAGTTTTTCCAATCTGCCGCCATTACTGGTATGGCACTCCGTACACTGAACTGTGTTCTCTTTTGATGAAACCATGTGGTTAACCGGCCAGTACATTTCAGTTTTAATAAAAGATATTTTTCCGCTGAATGGTAAGCCTATATTCTCCATTCCAATTTTAGAGGCTGTCTGCCAGTTGAAATCTTTCCAGAATGCACCTTCACCGTTTTTTTCCGCAAAAAGTTTTGGTTGAATCAACATTTTATTAACCTGATCAAAGGGCTGGCGGGCAGTATGAATTTTAACTGGAATGATTTTAGAGTTTCTATCAGTATAAGAGCCGTTAAGTTTGTTAAGTACAAGAGTATGTGTGGTATCTGGAATAGTATCTCCCAACAAATAATGATTTGCGGTACCGTTGAACCATATATAATCGGGCTTCAAATTTTTTCCCCATGTAAAACTTCCTTTTATGGAAAGATATGTGTGGTTTCCATCAGCATCATCAATTTCGTATGGTTTTCCATCTCTAAGTTTACCGGCGGTTGACCAATCCCAGGTTGTTTTGGTTGCATTTACTTTAGAGTAAGTAGGAATATGGCATGTTTGGCAAGCAACCTTTAATGTATGCTTATTAAGTATAGCATCTTCGTGCGGATTCTCTGTATGACATTCTTCACATGTAGCTCTGTTTCTGTTCATAGAAGAAAGTGAATACATCTTCCCGCTTATATTATGATGTTCGGTTTTATGGCATTCAACGCACTCAAGCTTACTTCCATCAACACCCATGTGAACATCAACATCTTTATTCGCATCGAAGAGAGATTTTTCCAAATCTCCATGTTTAACATTATTACCGCCGCCGCCAAAGAAATGGCAAACGCCGCAATTAGATCGAGATGGTTTACCAACATGTTGTGCGATATTGCTTAAATCCAAAGTTGAAACCGGCGCGCCACCCTTTTCCGGCGCTTTTGTGTAAGTCTCTGTATTATCATGGCAGACGAGGCAGTCGATGTTGGTTTCATCATTGTAGGAAAAGGTATTTGCGTTGCTCATTCCATAACCAATATGGCATTTTGCGCAGCTTTCCTCATTTCCTTCTACACCAATACAGAAATTGTTTATTGCATTTTTCTTTCCTAAGTATACAATTCCGCGTCCCTTAATGTATTCCGGACGTTCCCAATTCCAGTGGTTGGATTTCATGATTTCTTTGGAACTCTCTGTATGACATGAGATACAAGCTTTGGTAACTTTTTGTGGGGAATTGAAGTTTTGTTTCAAAATTGAAAACTTGGAATGGTCGGCGCTGGAAACCGGCTTCTTTGAATATTCGGTTTTTAGAAGTTCTGTTGTAGTTTGCTCAGTTTCTTTAGAACTAAGTATTCCAATAGCAGCCACGAAAAGCAGACCAATTGAAACTATAGTTAGAATAATTTTTTTCATATAAGATTTATTTTATGTGGCATCCTTTTGTTAATAATTTATTTGGCTAAACTTTTTTCTGTGAGAAGTGTTCTTAAAAGTTCTTTTATTTTGCCGCAACTAAAGAAGTCGGCATAAACAGAACATTCTCTGCAATCCTGCCAGATGCACGGCATCTCGGATTTTTTATTTACCCAGCAGAGCTGAGATTCGCCTGCATAAGCTTTACAGTTAGAACGGTCAGCATCGGAACATTTAATTATTTCCCAGCATGGAATAAGTGAGTAACTCACGTTACGCATGAGTTGAATTACGTGAATTATTTTTAGTGAAACTTGGTGTTTTAGTGCCTTTGTGGCTTAATTTCTTATCTTTTCTTTTGCCACCAAGTCTCAAAGACAC
>DAIEQT010000424.1 GCA_027347545.1 Ignavibacteria bacterium
TAGAGGCGCGGAGCCTTCGTAGTGGTTGTTCACACTAAGGTAGACATCAATATTTCTTTCGAGCAGTTCGCCAATCATTTCCACTAGGCGCAACAGTTCTTCATCTTTAGATTCAAGAATTTTATTCCATTCGCCGCCGCTTCTGGTTTCAATCCCTTTTTTGTCTTCACCTTGCAAACGTATTACAGCGTAATCTTTAATATAGTCTTTGTAACGTTTGTGAAGATCGGAAATATCCGGCATATCGTAACCTTGCAGAAAGACGTGCGCAATTTTACTTTCGCGTAAAAAAGAAAAGTAATCTTCGTTAAGATAAGCCGGGTTGCGTGTTTCAATTGCAAAGCGAAAACCGGCGGGAATCTTTGCAATAAACTCTCTCAGCAAACCATGAAATTCAATCTGCGATTTCATCTTTTGCTTGCTGAAATACTCAAACTGAAAAATGAGCGCGCCGAGATTATGCCGGAGAGGTTTTAGAGTGCTCAAAAATTCTTCCAGCAGATCGTTGGAAAGAAAATGCCCGTTGGGAATTAGCTCTTCTTCGTTTTCACTGTGGTTAAGATGTGTTAGCGTAATGCTGTTTGGAATTTTTATGCTGAACTTAAAATCCTTGTGAACGGAATTCTTATACGCCGTTACCATTTCCGGTTTGGGCAGTACAACTTTATTATTTCCGTGAAGAGAGAAATACCATTGCTGAACTTCGACTGCATCGTAACACTCGGAATATTCCTTTAAATAATTAATATCCGGATTATTGGAGTAAACCAATCCTCGCCACGAGTCATATTTCCATCCGCACGTCCCAATTCGAAGTTTAGCCATTTCCACCTTTCATAAAAATTTTACCATCTTTTCCATTTCCAGAAAACAAAAAACCCGGCAACGGAAATAAGCGCAAGACTCATAATTATGAAGAAAGCCTGAGGATGATCTTGAAACGGAATTCCCACGTTCATTGAAAACGCGCTTACAACAAATGTAGGAACCATAATCATAATTGTGATGATGTTAAGAGTCTTCATCAGCACGTTTAAATTATTGCTGATGATGGAAGCCTTAGCATCCATCAGACTTGCGAGAATGTTGGAGTAAATTTCAGCTTGCTTATAACACTGTGTATTCTCAATCATAATATCGTCAAGCAGTTCAATCTCTTCCAACGTTAAATTTAATTTGGAAGCATTGAGCTTCAGTTTTTCAATCAGCGCCGTGTTTGTATTAATCGCGTTTTGGTAATAAACCAAACTCTTGCCAAGTGTAAACTGATTTAGCAAGTAACGGTTTTCCATTGCCGTGCTGATTTTTCTCTCAATCTCATCTGAGAGCATATTAATTACACGAAGGTGATCTATAAAGTGAATGATAGAAGTAAAAATCAGTTTAAGCATAACATCGTTAAGCGTAACTATCTTATTAAAATGTTTGCCGTGGAAAAGATTAATATCATCATTTACTACTACAATAATTTTGTCTTTGAAAACAAACGCTCCCATAGAATTAACTCTGAAAAGAAGCGGCTCGTTAGCAGTGTAATTCTTTGGGATTTTATAAATCATTGCAAGGTGGTCGGGTTCAAACTCCAGGCGTGAAAGTTCATCGGCATCTAAAGATGAATTGAGTGTGTGCTCATCGAGCTTGTATTCCTCAACAAGAAATTTCTTTTCGGCTTCATCCGGATTAACATAAATTTTTATGCTGCCGCCATTGGATGATTCCGGAACAATCTTGTTCTCAAAAATTTTATAAGTCTTTAACATAAGCCACCTCTTTAGGTGCGGAAGGATTTAACTTTAATTACAACTTAAGTATTGAGGCACAACTAAGCCAGAAGAAATCCGGCTTACTCAATATTTTTCGCCTAATGCCCAGCTTTTAATCAACCGTCTTTGATCCAATGTTAAATTAGCTTTGGGATGCAGCCAGGTATAGTTAGACAACGGCATTTCATCTTTTTCTATTTCTTCCCAAATTTCCTTTTTATACTCTCCTTGTTTCTGGGAGTACATTTTTCCCCAAGCTGAAAAGTTCAGATGTTCTCTTCCTTCAATAACATGATTTGAAATAAAGAAACTAATAGGCGCAACTTTGCTGTACCAAGGCCACTTTGTTTCATTTGAGTGACAATCGTAGCAAGCAACTTTCAAAATGTTTTTTACTTCTGCGGATGCTTGCAAATCGTTTGTAACAGGCGGATTGCTTCTATCTACTTCTATGAATTGTATCCCTATTAAAGCAAGCACAATAAGTATTGTAATTATTCTTGATCTTCTCACTTGATATTTCTCCCGCTAAATTTATTAACCGGTTCTTTATTACTTCCAACTTTAGAAATCACATCTGTAATTTCCTGAACGAAACTAATTAAAAATTCCAAAACCTTCTCGGCTGTTTCAAACTTATTACCAATCTCAAGCTTTAGTGTTTCATTCGACTGTACAAATTTAATTTCTTTGGAATACTTTGAGTTGATGTGCGTCAAAAGCGGGACGAATTGGTTCTTGTAAAAATTCTCCTTCTCACCTTTAGGCAGAATAATAATAATCTTCTGTTTCTGAATGATTATCCTTTCCAGCAAAGCAAACGAAGCGTGGAAGCGAAGTACGGCGGCTTGTATCAATCGTTCAACCGTAAGCGGTGGTCTTCCAAACTTATCGCGCATCTCATCTCTAATCTCATCCAGTTCTTCAATCTTAAGAAGAGTAAAAAGTGTTGTATAAAAACTTAGACGGTCGGATTGATCCGGCATATAACTGTGCGGAATTCCAAGTTCAAAGTAAGCATCAATAGTCGGCTCGCTCCGCTCTTGCTGCTTAGGCAAGTCCTGGAATATTTCTTTGAACTCATCTAGCTTTAATTCCTCAACTGCTTCATCAACCATTTTCATGTATAGATCAAAACCAACGGTATCAATGTTGCCGCTTTGTTCGGTTCCAAGCAAATTTCCGGCGCCCCGTATTTCAAGATCGCGCATAGCTAAGCTAAATCCTTCGCCTAAATCGGTGTATTCTTCTATCGCTTGCAATCTCTTAACTGCTTTCTTTGTAATTGCGTTCAACGATGGAACGAGAAAATATGCGTAAGCTTGCCGGTCGCTTCTGCCTACTCTTCCTCTTAACTGATGAAGCTCTGCCAAACCGAATCTGTCTGCACGGTTAATAATAATTGTGTTCACGTTTGGAATATCGAGTCCGCTTTCAATAATCTTTGTTGAGATGAGCATGTGATAATGTTTGTTCAGAAAACCATAGATAACTTTTTCAAGCTCTGCCGGTTTCATTCTTCCGTGTGCAACGCCAATGCTTATTTCCGGCACATACTTTTTAACATAAGCCGCAATTTTTTCTATTGATTGAATTCTATCGTGCACAAAATATACTTGCCCGTTTCTTCTAATCTCATTCAATATCCATTCGCGCACCTTTGGAATCTCGAACATTGCAACCTTAGTATAAATCGGTTGGCGGTTTGGGGGCGGCGTTGCCATAATTGAAAGATCGCGCGCACCAAGCAAAGACAAATTTAATGTTCTTGGTATCGGAGTTGCAGTTAAGGTCAGAGTATCAACATTGGTTTTATAGGAACGAAGCTTCTCTTTTGCCATAACACCAAAGCGGTGCTCTTCATCTATAATAAGCAATCCCAAATCTTTGAACTTGATGTCTTTGGAAAGAAGGCGGTGAGTGCCTACTACAATATCAACTTCACCTTTAGAAACTTTCTCTACAATTTCCTTCTGCTTAACTGCTGATTGAAACCGGGAGAGCGCTTCTACTCTAACCGGAAATTGCGAAAGACGATTTTTGAATGTATTGAAATGCTGCTCGGTTAAAATTGTTGTAGGCGCAAGAAGTGCAACTTGCTTACCATCATTCATTGCTTTGAACGCCGCGCGAACAGCAATTTCCGTTTTGCCAAAGCCAACATCGCCGCAGACAAGTCTATCCATCGGATTCTCGCCTTCCATATCACCTTTCACTTCTTCTGTAACTTTTGTTTGATCCGGTGTGTCTTCATACATGAAAGATGCTTCAAGCTCACGCTGCCATATTGAATCTCTGCTGAAAGAAAATCCCTTTGCAGCTTTACGTTGTGCATACAGCGTAATAAGCTCGCGTGCAGCTTCTTTTATTTTCGCTTTAACTTTCTTCTTCGTGGTTTTCCACTCGCTGCCGCCAAGTACAGAAAGTTTTGGCTGAACATTATCTTGTGAAGAAAACTTTTTAACGAGCGAGAGATAATTCAGATTAACATATACAACGCCCCCTTCAGCGTATAAAATTTTAATTGATTCTTGTTCAATATCACCGATCTTAATTTTTTCCAATCCGGCGTACTGCCCGATGCCAAAACTTTCGTGTACAACAAAATCTCCCCGCTTGATTGAAGCAAAATCCTTAACGCGGGATTTTCTGTACTTAGCTTTTGTGCTAAGTTTTGTCCTGTAAGGCTTGTTAAAAATTTGATAGTCGGTTAGTACAAAAAGTTTTGATTGCTTATCAACAAATCCGCTTTTGATTGGAAAGATTTGAAGTTTCACAGCGCCGGAATCGAATACTCCAACCATCTCACTTTTGAATTCGCATAGTAAATCATAAAGACGTTTACTTTGCAGTTCGTTTTCCACTGCAATTATTGTCTGAAACTGCTTGCTTGTATAATCGAGAAGAATGTTTGAGAGCATTTCATAACTGGAATTAATCACAGGCGCATCATGCAGATGAAGTTGAATACGTTCATCTTTTCCCAGCGCGTCTTCAATTACCCATTTCGCATCCTTTTTAAACAACTCTTCAATAGAAAGCTTTTCATCCTTTACTTGCTCTTGATCGTGATCATGATCCTCGCCTCGCTCGATCCGCCCCGGCAAGCCGGAGGCGTGACGGGCGCGAGTCGAAGCGGGTTGCTCTAATTCTTCTTCGCTTTCATACAACTCTTCTTTAAGCTCATCATCAATATCATCCGGAAGTTTCTCTTCGCTGCTTACAACATTGAGTTGAAACGTGTTTTGCAATTCGTATTCATCGGCAAAGATTAACGGATTGTTCAGATAATCAAAAATGTCTCCGAGGTTTTCTTCCACCGGTGCTAAAGATGCGGCAAGTGTAACACGCTCCAGTTTATCGGCAGAGCGTTGAGTCTCAGCATCAAAATGACGGATTGACTCTATGAAGTCGCCGTCAAATTCCAAACGGCATGGCTGCTTTTCACTGTAAGACCAAAAATCAATTATAGAACCGCGCACGGCAAAATCGCCCGGCTGTTCTACATATTTATCTCTGTTATAATTTATCGCATTGAAGTACTCAATTAAATCATCGTAACTAAGGTTGCCGCCTATTTCAATATTCGTTGTGTTTGATTCAATATTTTGCTTTGTAGGAAGTTTTAGTTTCAGAAGCTCGTAAGTTGAAAGCAGAACAAAGTTTTTGCGCGAGTTTAGGTCTGTGAGCTTTTCTTGCAGCATTTCGGGAGAAAGATCATCTGCCACAACAACCGATTTTTCCAATCCAAGTATCGAGAGCTCAACTTTCACTTCGTTTACTGCTTGCACATCCGGAAGCAGAAGCAAAATTTGGTTTTCTGCGTGAGCAATCTTTTTAACAAACAAACTTTTGGATGAACCGGAGAATGTAGAAACGTAAACGTGTTTTTCCTTTGCCCTAATTCTATCTTCCAAAACACCAAATGATTCAATCTTATCAATAATCTGCTCGAAAGGCTGCTTCATAATTCCTTTTCAGTATTTTAAAATAGAAAACGCCCTTTCCGCCACTAGACGGAAGGTTTTTTGCGTTGTAAAGTTAAGAAACTTATGCCGTAAAATTTTTTGCCGTACTCATTCCCCGCATCTTTAGCGGATTATCTTTATTTTGTGGATAAATTCTCTACAATATTTGGATAAAACATGACTCTCGTTAAAGCTAAGCTCGTGCAGAAACTAAAACCGGAAGATTTAAAGTGGAATTGCGACCCGAGTGTTTTTGATTTTGAGACAACGACAGATGTAAAACCGATGGAAGGAATTGTTGGACAAGAGCGCGCACTGAAAGCTTTGCGCGTTGGCGTTGATTTGAAAAGCCCCGGCTACAATATTTTTATTACCGGTCTTAGCGGGACAGGAAAGTTTTCAACCATCAAAATGATGCTTGAATCAATTGCCAGTGATTGCGAAAACTTACGTGACTACGCATACGTTAATAATTTTGGCGATGAAGACCATCCTATGCTTCTTCAATTTACAGCCGGACAAGCAATAAAGTTCAAACGCGATCTAGAAAGAACAATTAAGTTCTTCCAAGAAAAAATTCCGCAGCTATTGGAAGCCGAGCCTTTTGTTTCCGAAAAGAAAAAGATTATTTCTGAATTTGGGCAGAGACAGCAAAAGATTATGTCCCGCTTTGAAGATAAATTGAAGAAAGACAGTTTTACACTAGGACAAGTTAAAGACGGCGAAATGATTCGTCCCGAGATATTTGCTATAATTAACAAAACTCCTGTTAACCTCTACCAGCTTAACGATCTTGTAAAAGCCGAGCAAATCACCGGCGAGCAGAGAGAACAGTTAATCAATAAGTACGCAAGCTATCAAGAAGAGCTTCAGCTTGTTTTCCGGAACAGCTTAAAGCAAACCCAGGAGTTTCAGGAGAAACTTGTATCGCTCGAAAGCAATTTTGTAAGCGGATTGATATCGGTTACAGTTGACGAGATTAAGAAAAAATATCACAACGCACGTGTTACAAAATATTTGCAGAAAGTTGAAGACAACATCATACAGAATCTTGATGTATTCAAAGGAAAGCGCCCGGTGCGGGAAGAATCCGAAGGCGTAATTATTGATTATTTGAAAGAGTATGAGGTAAACATAATTCTAGATAACTCGAAACTGAAGAAATGCCCAATTATTGTTGAGACATCGCCGACTTACAGCAATTTATTTGGTACAATTGAAAAATACAGCGATGGACGCGGCGGCTGGTATGCAGATTTCACCAAAGTAAAATCCGGTTCTTTGCTTCGTGCTAACGGCGGCTACATAATCATCAACGCAAAAGATGCTTTTCTTGAGCCGGGTGTTTGGAAAGCGCTGAAACGAGTTCTACTTTTTGGACAGTTGGAAATTCAAGACGTATCAAATCTCTATCAATTTTCTCCTAGTGTGCTAAAACCCGAACCAATTGATATCAATACTAAAGTTATTCTGATTGGAAGCAATTACATCTACTCAATTCTTTCGAATTACGAAGATGATTTTAACAAGATTTTCAAAATCAAAGCCGATTTTGATTACGAAATGAAGCGTACGGACATTGCCGTAGGTGAATATGCCGCTGTAATTAAAAAACTAATTGCAAACGAAAAGCTGCTTGAGTTTGATAAATCCGCTATTGCGCGGATTACAGAGTACGGGGCTCGTTATGCTGGCGAGAAAAATAAACTTACTACACGCTTCGCTTACATTGCCGATGTTGCGCGCGAAGCTTCCTTCTGGGCTTCTTCGAAAGGACATAAAATTGTTACTACGGAAGATGTAAACCATGCTTATGAATCTGCCAAAGAACGGCATGGACTTTATGAATCCAAAGTTTCCGAAATGATAAAGGAAAAAACTTTTCTAATTGATACCGAAGGTGAGCGTGTTGGTACAATTAATGGATTAGCTGTTTACGAGAGCGGCGACTATGGATTTGGAAAGCCTACCAGAATTACCGCAAGCGTTGGTTTGGGAACCGGAAACATAATTAATGTTGAACGTGAAGCCGGAATGAGCGGCAATACACACAATAAAGGTGTGCTAATTATTTCCGGTTATTTCAGAGAAAATTTTGGAAAGAATATTCCTCTTTCATTTACCGCGAGTTTAGTATTCGAACAAGGTTATGGAATGATTGACGGCGACAGCGCATCTATTACAGAAATTGCCGCATTGCTTTCCGCGCTATCAAACATTCCAATCAAGCAATCGTTCGCAATTACCGGCTCGGTAAATCAAAAAGGTGAAATTCAGCCGATTGGTGGCGTGAATGAAAAAGTTGAAGGTTTTTTTGATACTTGCGCCGCGAATAAACTCACCGGCAAGCAAGGTGTGATTATTCCTCAACAAAATGTTAAGGACTTGATGTTGAAGGATGAAGTGATAAACGCAGTTAACGATGGCAAGTTTCATATTTATTCTGTTTCTAAAGTTGAAGAAGTAATTGAAATTTTAATCGGAGTTAAAGCCGGAAGTAAACTTAAAAATGGTAACTGGGAGCCGAACACAGTTTTTGGTGAAGTTGAAAAAGAACTGAAAGCAATGAGAAAGCGAATGCGCCCGGTTACACAAGGCAAAAGCAAAAGAAAAACTGTTACAAAAGTAAAATCAAACAAAGGAAGGAAAAAGTGAGTAAAGTTTTTGCAAAGACAAAGATACTGGCTACAATTGGACCAGCTGTTGATTCCAGGGAAAACCTTGAGGCGTTAATTGATGCGGGATGTAATGCATTCCGGTTAAATTTTTCGCACGGCAATTTTGAATACTTTGAAAAAGTGTTTCATTCCATAAATGACTTATGCGTGTCAAAATCGCTTCCCATTCCAATTCTAATTGATCTTCAAGGACCCAAAATTAGAATTGGTGAATTGGCGCAGCCGGAAATTGAATTGGTTAAAGGTCAGCAAATTGAAATCACCACAAAGAAAGTAGTTGGTACAGCATCAAAAATTTCCACTTCCTATTCTCTTCTTGCTTCCGATGCAGAGGTAGGAAATAAAATATTAATTGACGACGGATTGATTCATCTTAACGTTATCAGCAAACAAAAAAGCTCTATTACTTGTGAAGTGATTGAAGGCGGCAAACTAAAACCGAAAAAAGGAATGAATTTGCCGGGAATGAAATTAAGCACCCCTTCGGTTACCGATAAAGATTTAGAGAACTTAGAATTCGCGCTTAAACACCGTGTTGATTTCGTCGCGCTA
This sequence comes from Ignavibacteria bacterium, assembly GCA_027347545.1. Classification (GTDB taxonomy): domain Bacteria; phylum Bacteroidota; class Ignavibacteria; order Ignavibacteriales; family Melioribacteraceae; genus Stygiobacter. The sequence goes on from DAIEQT010000424.1 coordinate 8,962, forward strand.
TCATTTGTCCGCAATGCCGATGATATATTGAAATTAAAAAAATGGCTTTTGGAGCGCGGTTTTGAAATTCCGATTATCGCTAAAATAGAAAAACCGGAAGCTGTTTCGAATTTTGAGAGCATTCTTCATGCGGCAGACGGAATAATGGTTGCCCGCGGAGATTTAGGCGTTGAATTAAAATCCTACGAAGTGCCAATCATTCAGAAAAGAATTATCAAACGATGCAACGAACTCGGCAAACTTGTTATTACGGCAACACAAATGCTGGAATCAATGGTAAGTAATCCGGTGCCAACACGCGCGGAAGCTTCCGATGTTGCAAACGCGGTTTGGGATGGAACTGATGTTGTAATGTTAAGCGCGGAAACTTCAGTTGGTAAATATCCGGCACAAGCTGTTAAACTGATGAATGAAATAATTTTGAATGCTGAACGAGCTTACGAGTTTGAAAGGGAAATCAATTTTGCCAAGCCGGAATACATAGATGAAAATTTGTTTGATTCAATGAACAAAGGAATTTGTTCGATCAGCAAACAAATAAATGCAAAAGCAATTGTTGCCTTCACTGCAAAAGGGAATACACCTAACAGTCTCTCCAAGTTTAGACCACAAGGTTTAATCGTTGCGGTTTCCGATAGTTTTGAAACGATGAATAAACTTTTGCTTAAGTGGGGAGTAATTTCACTTCACTGCAAAGACATTAGCGATAGACACAGCGCTGCAAAGATTGTTCATAGAATGCTTTTAGAACAAGAGATTGTTGACAAAGGCGATCTGGTTATTTT
>DAIEQT010000438.1 GCA_027347545.1 Ignavibacteria bacterium
GATCCGGAGGGAACCGGCGGTATTATTAACGTTATTCTGAAAAAGAAATCTAATCTCGGTGTGAATGGAAGTGTAATGGCAAATGCCGGCAGCCGTGGCCGTTACAGTACATCTGTTAACGGCAATTTACGCGGAGATAACCTTAATTTATTTTCAAGTTACGATGGAAGATTTTTTAACATGAACGGCTCCGGCAGCGTATTGCGCAATAGTAACTTTAATGGTATAACCGGAGTACTCGATCAGACTTCCAGCAACAAAAATAGTATGAATAATCACAGCATAAATATTGGCGGCGATTATTATCTGGCTGACAAGGAATTTATAACACTTTCCAGTTCATTCAGATTTGGAAATTTTGGAAGCTCGAACCTTAACACAAACAAAGATTACAACAACACAAATACTTTAACAAGTTATTTTGATCGTAGCAGTGAAAGCGATAGAGACAATAGTTCCGGTAACTATACTTTGAGCTACAAAAAAACTTGGGACAACAAGACACAAGAACTTACGGGCGACATTATGTATTCTAAAAGTTCTATGGATAACATTTCGGATATTACTCAAACATATTACACCACAGGCTTCGGTCCGGTTATCGCCCCCTCTCTTCAAAAAACAATGTCTGATAACTCAAACAAGATGTTGCTTATACAAGCAAATTATGTTCAGCCTCTAGGCAGCTGGGGAAGATTGGAAAGCGGTCTCCGTAGTATGATCAGAAATATGGGGATGTCTAATAATTATTTAGCTTGGGATTATTCAACCAGTGCTTGGGGCGCAAGTTCTCTAATTGATAATCAATATGATTATAAAGAACAAATACACGCTTTGTACGGAATTTATTCAAATGGTTTTGGCAAGTTTACTTTTCAAGCCGGTTTAAGAGCAGAGCAAGCAATTATTGCTGGCGAGAATCCGAATGTTGTACTCAACAAATTTACAACCGATTATTTCGAGGTTTACCCGACTGTTCACTTAAGATATTCACTTGGCGATTTTGATGAGATTCAGTTAAGTTATTCTAAAAGAATTGATAGACCGCAGAACAGGCAATTAAATCCTTATGAAGACCGTACAGACTCGTTGAACGTTGTAAAAGGTAATCCGAACCTAAGACCACAGTTTTATAATTCCCTTGAACTCGGATACACAACTTTGTTGAGCAAGACAGTTTTAGTTACAAATTTGTTTTACCGTATCAACGATAATTTGATAAGCACTATTTCTACATTAATGCCTAATGGAGTTACATATTCAACTTATCAAAACGTTTCTCAAGGCAGCTCTTACGGCGCTGAATTTATTGTTACTCAGCCGGTTAGTGATTGGGCGAGAATTAACGGAACATTTTCCTTCTACAATAACAAAGTTGAAGATAACGGAACTCTTGGCGGAAGCAGAGAAAGCAATAGCTGGCGTACAATGTTGAATGCTCAAGCTACTATTTCAGAAGGCTTTGTATTGCAGTCCATGATTTTCTATAATTCACCATCAATTCTTCTTCAAATGGGCGGTGGAGGAATGCGTGGAGGCGGCGGTGATTTTGGCGGAGGCGGAATGTTCTTCGGCGGATCTTCTTCTCAATCTAAAATGAATGAACTGTATTGGGTAGATGTTATGCTAAGAAAAGATTTTCTTGACGGTCAGTTAAGTGCTACACTTCGCGTTTCGGATATATTTAACACAAGAAAGTTTAATACGGAAACTACCGCGAACAATTTTACTTCAATTAGCAAGCGTTTGATGGATTCGAGAACGGTTAATCTTGGTATAACTTACAGATTAGATACTAAGAGCAGACTTATGGAACAAGAAAGACAAAGAAGAATTGAAGATGGATATGATGAGCTATAGGAGTAATTAGTAGCTAGTATTGAGTATTTAGAGAAAGGCTAACCCCGCAAATTTCACGCGGGGTTTTTTATTGCTATATTTTGAAAGAATAATGAAACAGATTGGATGAAAAACTTAATTAAAATTTCCTTTTTTACTCTCATATTTTTAGCCCAGGTATTATTTGCCCAGATTAAATCAACCCACCAGTTTGAGGACGAATACTATAAAGAGCATCTACCTAAAAGCTGGGCACTGAATTTTCAAGTGGAAAAACAGTTTTCAAATCTTCAGTTGAATAAAACTGTTTTCGGTTATTTACCATGGTGGCAATATCTAATCGGCTCACATAAAAATTTACGTTACGATCTACTTTCCCACATAGCAATTTTTTCATTTGAGGCTGACAGTCTTGGGAATATTAGCAATCCGGCTGGCTGGCCTTGGGGCGATGTTATCGCAAAATCGAAAGAAAATAAAGTTAAGCTGATTTTAACAGTAACAAACTTCGATGCCAATTCAATTCATTCTTTATTCTCTGTTGAAGAACGAAGGACAAAACTTTTTTCAAATATCAGTCAAACAATCAAAACCTATGGATTTGAGGGAATCAACATTGATTTTGAAAATGTAAAAGTAAATGATAGAAATTCTGTTATCAGCAATTTTTTTAGTGAGATGAAAAAGTATTTTCTACAGCAAAATATCGCTGCCGAGATTTCGTTTGCCTCACCGGCGGCAAGTTTTGGCGGATGGAATTTTTATCAGATCGCTTCAGCTTGTGACTACCTATTTATTATGGGTTACGATTTCTACGGAAGCTGGAGCTCAACAACAGGGCCATCAGCCCCTCTTAGCGGCGGATTTTTCAACCTCAATAAATCGCTTTCATCAGATTATTTATCTGTGGTGCAGAATATTCCTAACAAGTTAATTCTCGGCGTTCCATACTATGGAAATTATTGGCGGACGAAAACTTCAAATGCCTATACATCTGTTGATACTGTAAAAGCAAAGAGAAATTGGGTTAAGCACATATTTTATAATGAAGTTGTGTCATCTTACAACAGTAAAGAACAACTCTGGGATTTTACTTCAAACACACCCTGGATTCGCTGGCAAGATTCTACTTGGAATCAAATTTGGTATGATAGCGACACAAGCTTAGCTCTAAAGTATGATCTTGCTATCAACAAAAATTTGAAAGGTGTAGGTATTTGGGCTTTAGGTTACGATGATGGAAGAGAAGAACTTTGGAAAGTTATTGAAGACAAGTTTGCGAAACCTACTAACATTGCTGAAAAAGAAATTCCAGTGCAA
>DAIEQT010000442.1 GCA_027347545.1 Ignavibacteria bacterium
GTTCCGGCTAAAGTTGAACCGGCGTTAAAACCGAACCAGCCAAAAGCAAGAATAAATGTTCCTACAATTGCCATTGGAATGTTATGACCTGGAATGGCTTGAGACTTTCCGTCTTTGGTGTATTTGCCAATACGTGGTCCAATAACAATAGCACCGGCAAGCGCAGCAACACCACCGACTAAGTGAACAACAGACGAGCCTGCAAAATCAACATGACCATGACCAAGCCCAAAATTTGCACCAAGGTCTGCCAACCATCCACCGCCCCAAACCCAGTTGCCGTAGATTGGATAAACAAACATTGAGATGAAGAACGCGAAGAAAATGAATGAAGTAAATTTCCAGCGTTCGGCCATAGAGCCGGTTGGTATTGTAGCGGTTGTATCCATAAACACCATTTGGAAAAGAAAAAGCGCAAATACACCAACATCGTAAACAGAACCATTTAAGAAAAACCCACTGTAGCCAAGAACTTCGAAAGTTTTCCCAAATAGATTAAAGCTAACCATGCTTGTTAAACCGGGTGTTCCACCGAGTGCCGCTACTCCTCCAACTCCGCCAAACATGAATGCAAAACCGCAAATCCAGAAACCAATCATACCAATTGCATAAACTAGAAAGTTCATTCCCATAGTATGAGCAACGTTTTTTGCGCGTGTGAATCCGGTTTCTACCATTGCAAAACCAGCTTGCATAAACATTACTAAAAATCCGGCAATCATTGTCCAAACAATGTTGATGGAAATTTTATTGTGTCCAACAGTGTTGGCGACTTCTTCTAAAGTTGGCTGCCCAGCAGTTGCTGCGGGCACATCTTTAATTGTTCCGGTGTTGGCTCCCGAAGGATCTAATTCTTGAGCAGATATAGAAGAGGGAATAGTTAGGCTTAATCCTATAAACACTGCTGCTAAAATGATATATCGTTTTATACTCGTCATAATTAATTCTCCTTTTTACTTAGAATACAAAGCTTGCGCCAAACACCAGATAAGTCTTGTCCTGTGATGGGTTGCTGATGTATGATACATTTATTGGAAATGAAAACTTGTCTGTAACGGAAATTGTTTTTGATGCAGTTATACTTAGATTAATAATGTTTCCTTTATCAACCAAGTAGTAAGCGCTTTTTGATGGAACAAAGCCGGCAGCAAATGTAACTGTTGCTTCGCTTATGACTACGGGATATCCAACTTGAATATAAGTTGAGTTATCCGGATCGTTAGAAAGATTAGCGTAGAACGCTAAAGAGATAGGGAATTTTTCCGGACCACTGTAAGTTAAACCACCTTCTATTGTATGGGCGGCAAATTTAGGAGTCCCATCTAGTTCAACCTTATGTTTGAAGTGACCAAAAGGAATCCCGGCGGATGGAAGATAATAGTCTGTTACAATAGCAGAGAAAGAACCTGAAGTTTCGGTTGCTATTGCATAGGAAGCCCATAAATCATTCTCAGCATAAGTTGTACCGGTTGTTGGAAATGCATAAGAACCCCAAGCACCAACCGCAAAGCCTCCACTAGTGTAAGAAAGACTTGGTTGAAAAGCCGGAGCGTCGCCAAAATCCAAACCACGCCAGAGGTAACGACTGTAAATATCAGCGCCAACTTTTATTTGAGCAAAAGAAGTTATGCTTGCGAGCATAATAAATAATACTATATAAAACTTTCTCATTTCATTCTCCATTTAATATTTTTGGTTATAGTGCGGATTTACCGGATTCTTCTGTGCGGATTCTTATAACTTCTTCTACTGAAGAAACAAAGATTTTACCATCACCAACAGCACCGGTTTTGGAAGTGTTGATAATTATTGAGATTGCCTTTTCGGCTTTTTCAGCTTCGCAGACTAACTCAATCTTAATTTTAGGGACGAACTCTATATTATACTCCGCACCGCGGTAGATTTCTTTGTGCCCCTTTTGCCTCCCATAACCGCGAACTTCCGTAACGGTAAGCCCGGCATAACCAGCTTCAAGCAACGCGTTGTGCACGTCGTCTAACTTGAAAGGTCTTATTACAGCTTCTATCTTTTTCATAGCACCTCTTTATTGTTGATTATTATTAGGATAAAATTGTTAATTGCCTAATTATATAATAATATTGGGCGCAATTGTATAATAAAATTAGGTTTATTGCAAGAGGTACGGAAAATATTTTTAAGTTTCTTCGATTTCGAACTATTTTTAACGAATTTTAGGTTTAGCTAGGGTTGAAAATTGCTGTAAATCAAAAAAGAAAATATCAGGTTGCTAAATAAATATATCGGAGATATTATTCCGATGAGAAAATCACACTAAAGATTGAGATAAATTTGGATACCTCTTCTAAAAGACAGGTTTTGAACAGGCTGCTTGGGGAGTTTACAGCAAAGATTTCCGAAGATTTTATGAAACTCTCGGCTGGAGCTAAAAACGATTCGGGCGACCAAGAACTAGGTAAGCAAGTTGATAAGACTTTCCGCAAAATTCTTGAGTTTAACAAGGAGCTTAGCAAAGAGATTCATCAAATTCTAGACGGATTGGAATTGTTTGCTTCCAAGATTGAAAAACTAAATGATGAAAAATCCAGATTAGAGCGCTTGTATGCTTCCGGAATTATGTTTCAATCCGAAACCGAAATGATTTCTTTGATGGAAAAAGCTATTGAGACGGTTGTAAAAGAATTGGAAGCCGATGAAGGATTTCTTGTACTAACGAACGAACAGAATGCCTATGAAACGATAGTCTCAAAGAATATGGATCCCGAAGCGATGCCGAGCGCAAAAGAAATGAGCACAAGCATCATTGGAAACACAATCTCAAGTCTACAACCGTTACAATTAAATGATATCAAAAGGGAAGATGAGCTTTCCATTAAACATAGTGTTGTTTCGTTAGGATTAACTGCGGCAATGTGTGTTCCTTTGGTTTCCGGGCAGAAAGTATTAGGCGCGGTTTACATAGACCGGCGAAATAAATCCCTGCCGTTTAAAGACTCTGATCTAACCTTTCTAATTGCATTCGCAAAACAAATTGTTAAGGGACTTGAAGTATCGCTTGAAATACAGCAGCTGGAAGAAAAATTGGGTGAAAAACCGAAACAAGATTTTATGATTCTTCGCAGTGAGTTTAAGAGCGATGAAATGATTGGCACAAGTAAAAAGTTATTTAGTGTTCTAAAACTCGCATCAAAAGTTTCTAATACAAACGCATCTGTGTTGGTTCTAGGCGAAAATGGAACCGGTAAAGAATTGCTTGCAAGAGCGATTCATAACAACAGTTCCCGTTCTAACAAACCATTTGTAGCGGTAAACTGCGGTGCAATTCCATCGGAGCTTTTGGAATCGGAATTATTTGGATATGAAAGCGGCGCGTTTACAGGCGCTGTAAAAAGTAAACCGGGCAGACTTGAAACCGCGGATGGCGGAACAATATTTCTTGATGAAATTGGTGAGATGAGTGTTAATCTTCAAGCAAAACTTTTACGTGTAATTCAAACCAAAGAAATAGAAAGACTTGGGGGAATTGAATCTAAAAAAATAGAAGTAAGGTTTATTGCGGCAACCAACCGGGATCTTGGAGCGATGATTGCCGAAAAAGCTTTTCGTGAGGATTTGTATTACCGTTTAAAGGTAATAGAGATAGTGCTTCCGCCACTGCGCGAACGGCGAGAGGACATTGAAGAGCTATCCAATTATTTCTTGAAGAAATTTTCGAGTGGTTCTAATCAGCAATCATTTTCGGAAGAGGCGCTTTTTATTTTAGAAAGATATGATTGGCCCGGAAATGTACGCGAGCTGGAAAATGTTGTTCAGCGTTGCGTTATTCTATCTAAAGAAAACATAATTATGCCTAATGATCTACCGCCGGAAATTTTTACGGAAGAGTATAAAGATTTTGAACTCGGTTCTGATAAAACACTTGAAGAAGCCGAAAACGAATTCAGAAAAATGTTCTTGATAAAGACTTTGAGAAAGGTAAGTTCTAAAAGCGAAGCGGCTAAAATTCTTGGTATTAACCGAAGCCATCTTCACAAGCTAATTGCGCAATTAGAGATTACAGATTAACCAGTTGTGTGAATTAATTACTGTCTGAAACAAAAGTAACTTTTTGATTGAAAAATAGAACGCAGATATAACTGATCTTTTATGATTAACACAGATTAAATATTGAAAAGTTACTTTTGCCCGGCATTAACCAACTTTTATTTTTATTTCACACAACCGTTATTAATGGCTTCATAAACTAAGCTAACCAAATCCTTTTTGCTGTTTCAGTTGCCCACCTACAACACACCACTAAGCGGGCAGTTGTTTTTTTGCAACACATATTCCTAACAAACCCATAAAAAACCCGTAAATCATAAAAAGAAGACACGGCATATCATTTGAATGAATTATATCATTTGAAAGATTGCTCATGAATGATCTCGTTTTAATTATTGAATCAAATACAACCAAACTACGCAAGCTGAGAGAAATTCTTTCCAGAGAAGGATTTAACATAATGACGGTTACAGACCGTGAATCGGCATTAAACATTTGCAGTAAAATTAAGATTGAATACGTTCTTGCTAATCCGGCTGATATAAGACTAAATGAGATTGAATCAACAAATAATAAATAGAAACCTCTGAAATATTAAAACTAAGTCATGGTGAGCTTGTCGAACCATGACGTTACAAGCTAAATTATCACACTTCGACAAGCTCAGTGTGACAAATTATCAATAATTCAGATGTTTCAAATAATAAGGAGAAGAAATGAAACATGTAAAACTATTACTAATAGTAGCTGCGGTATTTGTGCTGGTTGCTACAGGTTGTAAGAAGGAAGATAGCCCGACAGAATCAACAACCACTACCGATATTTCAAATCCAAGCGAACAACCAATGCCAAGCTTTTCTACACAAGCTGATTACGGCGGGGCAATGGTTTCCATGTACTATTTAATGGCGGCACCGATTGCAGGCTTTCCGGAAATTGAAACAAATGCAGCCTCAGCAATTTTCAACGGCGGTGTTGATGCTGGCGCAGTTACAGTAAACAATAACCAGCTAGGAAAAATTACTTCCGGCGGTAAATCATATTATATGGCTCCCGATGTAAACAATCCTCAAAACCAACTTAGCTTAAGCTGGAATGGCGTTTTCCATAATTGGAATGTAGCCGGCGCTAATGGAGTTCCCGCCGTTACCGGAAGCGTAAAGAGCCCGAATAATTATAATGTAACTCTTCCAGTTACTAACTCAAGCGTAAGCAAAGCAAGCGGTATTCAAGTTAAGTGGACAGGTTCTTCATCGGCAAAAGCGTTAATTCAAATCGTAAATATTAAGGATAAAGGGCAGGCGAAAGTTTATCAGGAAGTAGCTGATAATGGAAGCTATACAATTCCGGCGGCTGATCTGGCAAGCTTTAGCGGAGACTGCATGATCTTTGTAGTTAAGTACAATTATTCGTTTACAACTGCTGGCGGAAAGAAGTATTACTTTGTTTCTGAAATGGTTAAAAGCGTAAATGTAAAAGTAAACTAATTAGCAGAAGTTCAATTTAAGTGCGGATTCGTTTTTATGCAGCAGAGGGTACGGAAGATAAAAACACATGAACCCGCATTTAATTTTTTTAATAACAAAGAATGAATTCGAAAGGTGAGGGTAGTATGAAAACGAAACTTCTATTAGTACTTGTGCTCATTTTAGGAATAAAGATAGATGCACAGTGGGAAAAAGTTGCAAGCCATTTTGTTGGTGCAACCGGACAAATGGCAGTTCACGGTTCCACAGTATTCCTATATGGTTATCAAGGATCTCAGTATGTATACCGTTCCACTGATAATGGAACTACCTGGACAAACATTGCCAATAAATTTCCTGATAAAGTTTATTATGTACATGGTCATGGAAATTTTATCTTCGCAATTGTTGGAGTGAACGCTATTTACGTATCAGCCGATGATGGAATTACCTGGACTGCAAAACCAAGTGTTGCCGTACCCAGTGGTGCGGTCTTGTCTTTGGTTTCCGACGGCACAACGCTTTATGCCGTTTCTAATCGTAATGTTGTTTTCAAATCAGTTGATAATGGAACGACCTGGACACAAATAACGATCAATTATACCCAAGCACAAGTTTTAGGATTAGACTTTGCCGCAGTAGGAAACACAATGGCTTTTTGTGCGGTAAATCTTGGTTCATTCATTTCTTTAGATGGCGGAACTACCTGGACATTGAAAAACCCTTCCATTGCTATTGGTACTGTACATGCTCACAACAACGAAATCTACGGAACTACATTTGGAATGTTCAAACTAGTAAACAATGATTGGACGAAGATTGCGTCGGGATTTCCGAGCGGTCTGGGTGTTACCGCAGGCACAAAGGCTTCGGTTTCAATAGGGACGAAAATATTTACTTACTATTATGATATAATAACGCAAAGCGCTAAAATTTTTGTTTCCGATAACAATGGAAATAGCTGGAGCGAAGCTGGAAATAATCTGCCGACAGCAATCACATCATCTCTCAATAATTTTTTAGCCGCAACACCGGAATATTTGTACTGCTATATTTCTTCTTCACAAGCAGTTAGCGGAGTTTACAGAATTAAGATTAATACGGCATCTGCAATTGAAGATGATAATATCAGCAGCGACTTTTCATTAGAACAGAACTATCCCAACCCATTTAATCCGGAAACTACGATTAGCTACACAATCCCGTCAAACGTGAAAAGTGAAACGATAAACGTAACATTAAAAGTTTTCGATGCCCTCGGTAGAGAAGTTGTAACTCTTATTGATGAGTATAAAAGTCCCGGCATTTATAATTCTCAATTCTCCATTCGCAATTCTCAATTACCAAGCGGAGTTTATTTTTACAGATTGCAAGCCGGAAGTTTTTCTTCAACTAAAAAAATGCTGTTGATAAAATAACAGTACGAAAGAGGGTGCAGCGCAATGAAAAAACTGGTGTTAATAGTTCTATTCCTTTTCCAATTTATTGCCGCTACAGATGCTCAATGGCAAAAAGTTAGCACGCAAAACGTGGGCTTGTCGGGAAGGTTACACGCATATAATTCCACTTTGTTTCTATATGGATCTTATAGCGGCTACCATGTTTATAAATCTACTGATAACGGCGCTACGTGGACAGACATTATAAGCAAGTTTCCTTATGACGTTTATTATATGTATAATTTTAAAAATGAAATTTTTGCTCTAACAGCAACTGCCGGAAAGAGCATATATTCTTCAAAAGATGGGGGCGAAACATGGTCCCAAAAATCAAGCATACCAACTGTAACCGGCAATGGTGCTATTCTTTGGATGACTTCCGATGGCAATAATCTTTATGCAGTATCGAACAGAAAATCATTTTATGCCTCGACAGATAATGGTGCCTCTT
>DAIEQT010000445.1 GCA_027347545.1 Ignavibacteria bacterium
TCCAAATCCTTTTAATCCAACTACAAGAATTTCTTATTCAATAGCTGAGTCTGGATATGTAACCCTAAAGGTATTTGATGTTTTGGGAAGAGAAGTTGCAACTCTTGTTAATGAAGTTAAATCAGCCGGTAGATATGAAGCAGTATTCAACGCTTCTGGTTTACCTTCTGGGACTTACATTTATCGTTTAACTTCGGGTAATTATCAAACAATTAATAAAATGTCTTTGGTAAAATAACGCTAAGCTATAAGCAGTTAGCTTTCAGCTAAAAGAAAATGCCCCGGTCTATCAGTTGATGGATCGGGGTTTTTTGTTTTAAACGCTATTTAGAAACTATTTTTTCGTTGCAATCCACTCACCGTAAAGAATGCTGGCGTTCCACTTTCCCTTGCCGGTTTCAAAATTAAATAGACCGTCAATTTGTCCCATCGTTTGTCCGGAGGCAATAATATCTGCTCTCACTGAACCGTCATTATCAATCTTACCGCTTATTTCCACATCATAATCCCGCGTACCGTAGTTAATGGTTTTACTCATACTAAACGAGTAGTCCTCAAGAACATCGAACTCAAAAGTTTCGGTTATTCCACCGGTTAAATTCAGTTGCCATTTCCCTTGAAAAGAGTCTTTTTGAAAAAGTGAACACGAAGTAAGCATAAGTGCTACTGCGAAAACAAAAACCACATTTACCTTTCTCATTTATTCTCCTTAATAAATTATAAGAGTGTTCCTTTTAAGAACAACATTGCAGAAGTAAAATAGATTACCAATCCGGTAACATCCACTAAAGTTGCAACAAACGGAGCTGATGAAGCCGCCGGATCAAAACCAAGTTTCTTAATAATCAATGGTAACATCGAGCCCATAAGAGTTCCCCAAGCTACTACACATATCAAAGCAAAGCTTACGGTGAATCCAATCAGTATCCAATGATCTCCGTAAACGTTGGAAATCATTTCCCAAACAAAAATTCTGATAAATCCAATTACAGCCAAAATAACACCAAGAAAAAGACCCGTCATGATTTCCCGCTTAAAAACAAATAACCAATTTTTTAGAGTTATTTCTCCAAGTGATAATGCGCGTATAACAAGAGTAGTGGCTTGAGAGCCCGAATTTCCTCCGCTGGAAATAATTAGCGGAACAAAGAGTGCCAAGACAACAGCTTTTCCAATTTCGTGTTCAAAAAATCCCATTGCGGTGGCAGTCAGCATTTCACCAAGAAATAAAATACTTAACCAACCAGCACGTTTTTTAATCATATTCCAAAATGAAATGTCCGGGTAAGGTTCATCTAATGCTTCAACGCCGGCTAACTTATGAATGTCTTCTGTAGCTTCTTCTTCAGCTATATCTAAAACGTCATCAACAGTTACAATGCCAACCAGCATTCCGGCACTGTCTGTAACCGGCAAAGCGGTTCTATCATACTTTTTGAACAATTCGACCGCAACTTCTTGATCATCGTTTACTTTAAGAGAAACAAAGTTGAAATCCATCAAGTCTTCAACTTTAGTTTCAAGTGGAGAGAGTAAAAAGTCTCTGATTCTTATATCGTCAATCAGCTGCCCACGGTTATCAATTACATAAACCACATTTAAAGTTTCTTTGTCTTGTCCGGTTGCTCTAATAAAATCCAATGTCTGCTGAACTGTCCAGAATTCGCGGGCGGCTATGTAATCCGGTGTCATCAAACGACCGACACTATACTCAGGATATCCTAAGAGTTGCTGCGCAATTTTTCTTTGATCAGGAGAAAGAGACGCAATCATTTGTTTAACAACCGTAGAAGGCATTTCCTCAAAAAGAGCGGTACGGTCATCATCAGCCATTTCATTTAGAATGACAGCAACATCTTCTTTGCTTAATGATTCTATTAAATGCAGTTGAGTATCGAGATCAAAATACTCAAAGACATCGGCAGCTAAATCTTTTGGCAGCAGCCTAAACAGTATTGCTTGCTCACTTTCGTGAACGGAAAGAATCAAATCGGCAATATCGGTAGGAGTCCAATCCAAAAGGACATCCTTGAGGTCTGTAAAATCTCTACTCTTTATTAAATCAATTATTTCCGGCTTGACAAGCTGAGAAATCATTATCACCTCCGTACTTGAGGGTGGAAGGAATTTTTTTAATCGGCGGGCAAATTTAAAACAGTCAACTTAATTACACAAAACTTTTATTCATTACGGAAAATAAAAAAGCCGCAATCCAAAGCAGACGCGGCTTGAAAATTAAATTCTAAACTGCTTATTCTTCTGTATGAGCTAACCAGAAACCTCCAATTGAATTGAACTGTGTATCGCCCCAAACTTCGGCGAGCAGCACAAATCCATCTCTGGAAACACCGGAAGCTTTGATGCTGTAACGAACTTGAGTTGCTCTTTCCGCATCAATTAATGAAGGCATTAATATTACTTTAGGCTTTTTATCGAATGGTTTTGCGAAAGTAATTTCATATTCTACCATCCTTTTACCTTGATTAGCATGTAGCGTGTAGTTCTGACTATCCTTGCTATAAAAATATGTGCCGCTTTGAACTTGCACTTGTCCATAGCTCAACGAATAAGCAAATAACAATACAACGATAGATAAAAAGGCTTTCTTCATTTGTTCCTCCTTACATTGATGTGTTGGTAAATCCTCTTGTTTAAACTTGAGAATATTAGAGGATTTTGTCAATCATCTTTTTTGAAAATTGGGGATTCGTTGGGAGACGGGTTTTACAGATTAAGTTCGGCTTTCATCTGCTCTAAAGACTCTTCTATTGAGCGGGGTTTGTAATTTAACTCGGTTTCGGCTTTAAGATTGATAAGCCCGGAATTCAACGGGCGTGCCGCAGGCTGGTTAAGTTCTTTTGTGAGAATGGGAACTACGAGTTGAGTATCGAGTCCAAAATACTTTGCAATACGAAGTGTAAAATCAAACCTTGAGAGTAATTCCTTTCCGCCAAGATTGTAAACGCCTTCTTTTTTGCTTTCACAGATTGTTTGTATGCCGGAAACCAAATCATCGATATAAGTTGGATTGTTAATCTGGTCGGTTACAATTCTAATTTCTTTTTTATCTCTTAGTGATGAAATAACCCACTTAACAAAATCCGGACGGCTATTCTTAGCCGGACCATACAGAACATTCGTTCTCAAAATTGTGAATCTAACTCCGCTGGAACGAATTGAATTTTCAGAGGCTAACTTTGTTCTGCCGTAATAACCAACTGGATTTGGTTTCTCGTTCTCGGAGTAAGGACCGTTCTTCCCATCAAAAATATAATCTGTAGAAATGTGAATTAGGTGCGCATCAATCGTCCAGCTATAGAGAGCAATATTTTCAACGCCAACCACATTTATTTTCCACGCAAGTTCTCTTTCCGTTTCCGATTTATCAACATTTGTATAAGCAGCGGCGTTAATTACAAAATCCGGGAAGAACCCGAGAATAAGTTCTTTCACACTGTTTTTCTTTGTGATATCAACTTGCGTGTATTGAGTGTTTGGGATTAAAGAAGATTCTTCATTGGAAGAACACATCAGTTCAACATCTTGCCTGGTAGAAAAAAACTCCGCAAGGCGCTGCCCTAACATTCCGTTAGAGCCTATAATCAATATTCGTTTTTTTATAATGTCTGTAGAAATCATAACAAAGTTAGTTTTATAAAGTTAGATAAATCAGCAGTTGATGCCGCAACCGCGCCGGCATGATTAGCAGATTCGAGCGAGTGTTTGGAATCACGGGTGCGAATATAGGAATAAAAGAAAGTTGCCCCAAAAATATCACCGCATCCAATTTTATTTTCCGCTGCAATTTTTTCCCCATTGATTTTCAAGGAATTAATTCCATTTTCCCTAGTATAAAGTAGAGCGCCGTTTTTCCCTCTGGTAATAATCAATAACTTAACACCCTTTTCAAGAATCCATTTCGCTGCTGATTTTTCATCATTCGAATAACGAATTGTACTTAACTCGTTCTCATTACATTGAAGAATATCAACACACGCAAGCCATTCTTCAACATTTGGAATTTGTCTAAACTCACGTTTTCCTTCTTCATCCAAACCGCGTGATAAAGTGTGAACATCCAGATAAATCAAACCGGTGTAGTTTTCTCTCAGCCATTTAAGCTGCTTCAACGAAATATCAAAACCGGTTATCATGTTAATCAGAATTCCATCGAACCGGGAAAGATTTTCCAATTTGGCGAAACTCAAATTTCCGGCAATGTTTCTGTAAACTTCCCTTCTTTCGGATTCCCCGGAAGTATGCAGAAAAACTTCCGGCATTTCCAAAACATCTTCAGAAAGCGAAAGATCAATTTTAGAATACAGACGTTCGAATAAAGGAAGGCTTTCCGCATTTTTGCCGGTTAGAAGCGACAGCCGGTCATTTGGTTTAAAGCATGACAAAAATCCTAAAGTTGAATAAAAAGCTCCACCCGGATTTGCCTCCGCTTTATTTTCAAGATGATCAATTATTGAGTGTCCTATTAACAGAATTTTCATTCGCTTAAAAAAGGTGTATTTTGAACTGAGTACATTATATAATTTGTTGTGTAAGATATAAAAGACCATTCAAACTTTTTAGAGATTAAAATGAAAATTGGCATTACGTGTTACCCAACTTACGGCGGGAGCGGTGTTGTAGCGACTGAATTAGGTTTGGCTCTGGCAAAACTTGGTCATCAAGTACATTTTATCAGTTACGCTATACCACGCCGGTTAAACCGCTTTGTAGAAAACATCTTTTTCCATGAAGTTGAAATGAGCACTTATCCATTGTTTGAGCACTCGCTTTATGGTTTGTCGCTCACAAGCAAAATGTTAGAGGTTATTGAATATGAAAAACTCGATTTGATGCATGTTCATTACGCTATTCCTCACGCCGTGAGTGCATACATGGCTAGAAAAGTTTTAGAGAAAGCAAATAAAAGTATCAAATTTATCACAACACTTCACGGAACAGACATTACACTCGTAGGTTTAGAGCCGTCATTTATGCCACTAGTAAAATTCAGTATTGAAGAAAGCGACGGAGTAACTGCTGTTTCCCGTTTTCTAAAAGAAAAAACTCTTACAAATTATAATATTCAGAAAGAGATTGAGGTCATTTATAATTTCATTGATCTGGATATTTACAAGCCTCAGCCAAGTGATGTTTTCCGTCAACATATTGCACCAAACGGTGAAAAGGTTTTGGTTCACACTTCAAATTTCCGCCCTGTTAAAAGAGTGCCGGATACAATAAGAATTCTGGAAAAGGTGAGGAAAGATATTCCGGCAAAATTAGTTTTGGTTGGCGATGGTCCGGATAGAAGCGAATGCGAACGTTTAGCGCGCGAGCTCGATATTCATAAAGATGTAATCTTTCTAGGTAAGCAAGATGCGCTAGCAGAAATTTTGAATGCAGCAGATTTGTTCTTAATGCCTTCACAATCAGAGAGTTTTGGTCTTTCAGCTCTCGAAGCAATGGCTTGTGCAAAGCCGGTAATAAGTAGTTCTGTTGGCGGTTTGCCGGAATTAGTTATTCATAATGAAACCGGATATATAGCAGAAATCGGAGATGTTGAGCGAATGTCTAAGTACGCTGTTGATTTGCTGACAAATGAAAAGAAGTACAATATCTTTGCGAAGAATTCACTCGACCGCGCGGTAAATCATTTTGACAAAGCTCTTGTTCTACCAAAGTATATCGAATATTACGAGAAAGTTTTAGGCAGCTGAATCTTGCTCTTATTCTTGGTCGTAATTGTAATCTTAATCGTGATCTTACTCTTAATCATGATCTTAATCTTAATCGCCTTAAAAGAAGATCAAGGTCAAGATTAAGATCAAGAGTAAGATAAACCAAATTACGCGGTAAGTGTTTTTCGTCCGATACTGTGGTAAACGTAGCCGAGTTCTTCCATCTTTTTCACTTCAAAAATATTTCGTCCGTCGAAGATGATTTTATTTTTCAAGAGAACGCTTACCTTTTCGAAATCCGGATTTCTAAACTCATTCCATTCAGTTAGAAGCAACAATGCGTCAGCATCTTGCAGCATTCCATACTGATCCTGGCTGTATTCTAAAATATCATTCAGATAAAATTTAGCGTTCTCGGTTGCTGCCGGATCGTAAGCAACTACTTTTGCGCCTAATCTAACCAACTCACGTATGATATAAATTGATGGCGCTTCCCGCATATCATCTGTGTTTGGTTTGAATGCTAATCCCCAGACTGCAAACTTCTTTCCCTTTATGTCCATTCCAAATTGCTGAAGAACTTTTTTAACTAGAATTAGTTTTTGAGCTTTGTTTACATCATCAACAACTTTCAAAATTCTCATCGGCGATTCAAAATCATCAGCGGTTTTAATTAGTGCGTTTACATCTTTAGGAAAACATGAACCTCCGTAACCAATTCCGGGAAACAAAAATCGCTTACCAATTCTTGTATCGGCGCCCATTCCTTTACGAACCATATCAACGTTAGCACCAACCTTCTCACAGAAGTTTGCTAGTTCATTCATGTAAGTAATTCTCATCGCCAGATATGAGTTAGCGGCATACTTTGTTATTTCCGAACTCTCCGGCTCCATTTCATAAATGGGATTGCCTTGACGGACGAACGGCTCATAAAGTGCGCGCATCATTTCAAATGATTTTTCGTTTCTAGCTCCAACGACTACTCTATCCGGCTTCATAAAATCATCAACAGCAAAACCCTCGCGCAAAAATTCCGGATT
>DAIEQT010000448.1 GCA_027347545.1 Ignavibacteria bacterium
CGGAGAATTATGTTCACATAAAAATTGATTATGTAGAATTTACTAAGGCGGCGACTTTTGTAGCTAAAGATTCCTTAAACAAGATTGTTGAGGACTACATAAGCGCACCAATTTTTGAGCAAAAAACTAAAACTCTAGAAGAGTGGGCTCAATCGTTAATTAATGAATATAAAAACCTGAAAAAAGAATTTCCCGATTTTCCGGGAGGATATGAGCTTGAGCGGAATGTTGAAGTGCTGTATAGTAATGACAAGCTAGCGTGTGTTAAATTTGACGAGTATTCATTCTTTGGCGGCGCTCATCCAAATTCGGTAATGTTTTACACTAATGTTGATTTGCAAACCGGTAGAACGATTAAGCTGGACGAATTATTCGTAGATGGATACAAGAGCGATCTGAATAAAATAGCATAGAAGTATTTTAGAAAGGAAAGAGAACTGAAACCGGATGAAGATTTAGAGCAAGCCGGTTTTTGGTTTAATGAAAATAAATTCTCAGTTAATGAAAATTTTGCAATAACAAAATCCGGATTAAGTTTTTTCTTCAATGATTACGAAATTACTTCACACGCTGCCGGACCTACATTGATTGAAATCCCTTACCCGGAGTTAGAATCAATCATCAAACCTTCTGGATTCATCTCGAATAAATAATCTTCTCCAGATTATAACCGGGCAGCCGGATCGGAAATTATCTGTGATTTTGCACTAAATCACTACCCAAAAACTCCAGCTTGTTTGTAGTTAAACTTTCCGGTAAAATCATTTGTCGAAAAATCAAACTCGGGAACCAAATGGATAAATCTTCGTATCTAAAAAAAATCAGCGCATGGGATTCTGATGCAGCCCGCCATGTACTTTCTAGAGCGCTTTACGGTTATTCCAGAACAGATATAGAATTTGCTCTCTCCAAATCATTAGATGACTTCATAGATAATTTCCTACTTAAAGATTTACCGGAACCAACTTCTCCAACTTATAATGGTGCTGAATGGGTTTCACTGGAAAACAACTCTACTAATTCTCCCAACTACAGTAACTACCGCTACTCACTAATTTGGTGGTGGGAAACATTAATGCTTCAACAAGGTTATTCCTTGCGGGAAAAAATGGTCTGGTTCTACGCAAATCATTTTGTTACTGAGTATAACACAGTTCAAGTTCCGCAATATTATTATTTGTCGAACAAACTTTTCCGGCAGTATGCTTTTGGAAATTTGATTGAGCTTACAAAGAAAGTTACAATTGATCCGGCGATGCTGGTATACTTAAATGGAAAGGATAACAAGAATACAGCGCCTAATGAGAACTATAGTCGTGAATTAATGGAGCTGTTTACACTTGGAATTGGAAATTATTCTGAAGAAGATATTAAGCAAGCTGCAAAAGCTTTAACTGGCTGGAGAGTTAATAGCTCAACTTTATCTCCATACTTTACGAGTTCACGCTGGGATTCTGGATTGAAAACAATTTTAGGAAAGACTGGCAATTGGAATGCCGATGATGTAGTGAACATAATCTTTTCTGAAAAAGCAGTTGCCGCTTCCGAATATCTTTGTCGGAAACTATATAAAGAGTTTGCCTACTATCAACCTAACGAAGAATATGTTAAGCAGCTTGCTGAATTGATGAGAGCAAACAATTTCAATCTGAAGCCAGTTCTTTCTACAATGCTTAAGTCTCAGTATTTCCATTCAGTGGATATTCGCGGCGCAAAGATAAAATCGCCAATTGAGTTTTTATTATCCCTCGTTCGTTTCTTTAATCTAACTTATGATAACGATTTGTTAAATCAGATAAGAACAAAATCGCGTGAGCTTCAGCAAGAAATTCTAAATCCACCGGACGTACGCGGCTGGGAAGGGCAGCGCAAGTGGATGAACACAACAGTTTACCCAACCCGAAACAAGTTTACAGATTCACTTGTGAGCGGAATAAAAATTAACGGCAAGACTTACAAAGTAGATGTGCTAACATTTGCGCGTACTTTCCCATCTGCAATTCCACCAAATGAAAATGCCGTTCAGTTTATAGAAGAGGTAACACTAGTTTTAATTCAATTTCCTTTGAGTCAAGCGAGAAAAGATTTTCTTCTTGCATCTCTGCTTGATGGAACTGCCGTGCAAAACTGGTCAACTTATGCAACCGGAGCTTCCACTCGTTTGGAAAAGTTTTTTAAGGCGCTCATGCGCTTACCTGAATTTCAATTGTCTTAAAATTTTGGAGAGCGCAAAATGAAAAGAAGAGATTTTCTCAAAAATGTTGGAATGATTACAGGAGCCGGAGCAGTTTCACTTTCTATCGGCGGAATTCCGATGAAAGCTTTTGCAAAACCATTTATGAATATTCAATCAACGAATGGAAAAATTCTGATTCTCATTCAGCTTAAAGGGGGCAACGATGGAATAAACACTGTTATTCCTCTTGATCAATATTCAGCTTACGCTAACTATAGACCAACAATTAAAATTCTAGATACATCAGTTGTTAAACTAACTGATGCTACCGGTCTTCATCCTGCGCTTCAACAGTTTCAAACTCTGTACAGCGAAGGAAAACTTACTCTTGTTCAAAATGTTGGTTATGCTAGCCCAAACCGTTCTCACTTTCGTGCGACTGATATTTGGCTTTCAGCTTCCGATTCAAACCAATATTTATATGATGGCTGGGTTGCTCGTTATCTATTAAAAACGTTTCCAACTTTTCCGGGAACGCCGCCAACTCATCCAATGGGGATTCAGCTTATTTCAGTTCCTTCCGGTTTGTTTGACAGCAATGATGGCGGCTTGGCTGTAAATTTTAATGACCCAAACGCATTCTATACTTTGGTAAATGGATTAACAGCTGATAATGATCCTTCCCCTGCTACAATTGCCGGTGATGAATTAAAATTCTTGAAAGAAGTTGCCGCTCTTTCAATGCAATATGCCGGAGTGATTAAAGAAAAAGCTGATAAGGGGAATCCTACTTCAACTTATCCAACTTCTCGTTTGGGACCACAGTTAAAAATTGTTGCGGATTTAATTCTCGGCGGACTTGAAACGCCTGTCTATCTTACTCAACTTGATGGATTTGATACTCACTCGAATCAATTAACAACGCAGCAAACTCTATTTCAAAATCTTGCAGATTCTGTTGTGGCGTTTCAGCGCGATATTGAAAAAGCCGGTTTAGCTGATAAAGTGGTGATTATGACTTTCTCCGAGTTTGGAAGAAGAGTGAAGGAAAACGCAAGTGTCGGGACAGATCATGGCGCGGCTTTGCCATTGTTTGTAATTGGAAAAAGCGTGCAAGGCGGAATCATTGGCGCTAACGCAAACTTGAGCAGTTTAGACGGTAACGGAGATATTAAATTCGCTTATGATTACCGCCAGATTTATACGAGTATTCTTAAAGATCATTTTGGAATGACAACAGTAGAAGTAAAGGACATTTTGCTAAAAGATTTTACAACACTACCTATACTTAAACCAACTACAGATATACATGATTATGATTCTGTTCCAACTGAATTTTCTTTAGCTCAGAATTATCCTAATCCGTTTAATCCAGCGACAACAATTCAATATACAATTCCGGCAAGGGTGAAAGAGCCTGTCCCGAGCTCTTTTCGGGATGAAACGGCAAACGTAACACTGAAAGTTTATGATGTTCTTGGTAACGAAATTGCAACGTTGGTAGATCAATCTCAGCACGCGGGAAAATACCAAGTTCGGTTTGATGGAAGCCGGCTTGCCAGCGGAACATATATTTATACATTAAGAACAAATAGCTACACTCAAACAAAAAAGATGTTACTGGTTAAGTAACAAGGAGAAACAATGAAAGTAAAAGCAATCTTTGCAATTGCGGTTATGTTTGTTTTATCACTTGCTGTAAACTCTTACGCGCAAATGGGCAGTGGAATGAATCCGCAAGAAAGAATGAAAAGAACTTTGGAAGAATTTAAAACAAGATTAACATTAACAGATGCTCAGTTCGCAAAAGTTGATACAATTCTTCAAGCACAAACTGCTGAAATGACAAAAATTAGAGAGAGCAGCGGCGGAGATAGAGAAGCAATGCGTTCGGCTATCATGGATTTACGTGCGAAAACAGATAAGCAGATTGAAGCTATTCTAACTGACGAACAGAAAGTTGAGTATAAGAAGTTTCAAGAGGAAAGAGCACAACGCTTGCAAGGATTGGGGCGCGGTTAACACAAGATATTAGATGCTGGATACTGGATGAGAACAAAAATCTAGTATCCAGTATCAAGCATCCATAATCTAACTTACAGACAATAGTTTAGTCCTACATACAAACTTCTGCCAAGTCTTCCATAGAACAAAACTTCTTCATACTTCTTATCGAACAAATTTTCGACTCGAGCATTCAAAGCTAAATTTTGGAACAATTGATAGCTTGCTGCGAAGTTAACTAACAAGTAATCCGGCATTGTAATTCGTTTTGCCGGATACGCACCAAAATCTTTGTCCTCACGTTTGCCAACATATCTAAGAGATAAATTTAGATTCAGCGCATCCATCATTTTGTAATTTGAACTGAACGAGAGTTGATGCTTTGGTCTGCGCAAAAGCTGCTTGCCAAAATCTGCACTTAGTTCCGATTCATCCTTCGTCTCGGTAAAAGTATAGCTCGCGTTGAAAGATAAATCATTGTTCAACTTTGCAGCTCCCGTAATTTCTACGCCGCTTGTTTTAGCTTTAGCAATGTTGATTGTCCTAAAATTTGCATCGAAGCCGAACATATCTGTGAGTTGAAGATTGAAATAAGTTACGCCAACAAAAAATTTCTGATTACCGAAAGATTGTTCAACGCCTAAATCCCAGCCTTTGCTTTTTTCCGGTTTCAAATCGGGATTGCCGAACATTGGATCGAAAATATAAAACAGTGACGGCGCTTTGAATCCGCTGCCGTATGTAGCTTTAATTTTTGTATTAGTTGAGGCAAAATAATAAGCCGGCGCAATTCTAAAAGTTGTTATGCTGCCGAACTTTTGGTTTTTATCGTAACGCAAGCCAATGGTTGCAAACAAAGAGTTTTCTACATTCACTTGGTCTTGCAGATAGAATCCAGTGTTGCGCATAGATTCGCGCGGAAATACACTATTAAATGGTCCCCATTCACTTGTAGAAAAATAACTTGTAGTTGCGCTTTCGGTTTCGCTTTCAATCCCAAACGTAATTAAGTTGTTTGGAACTGCGGAGATGTTATTCTGCCAATAAATTTTGAAGCGGGAAGCATTGTTAAACGCATCGGAAGAAGTTGAAGGATGTGCGGCATCAACCAAATCGAGCGAGTTAGTAAACCTCTTTATGTATGTTGCCGATAAATTTTGTTGCCAGGCGCCATCAAAAAAAAGTGAAGCAAGATTCGTCTTCCAAATGTGTTCTTCTTGTTTGTAAGTATCGTTTGGATCATCGCCAAGTTTTTCGTTCTGGTCTAAATCTGTTTTTGTCTTTTGAAATTTATAAATCAAACCGGCTTTCCAATTTGCATCAATATCTAAATCTAAACGTGATGAAAATGCACTGTTGGAAAAACCATCTTTCTCTTTGTTTCCGTAAATAGAATTAGCGGCTGAAACACCGTCACTTCCGCTTTGCGATGCAACAACGGCGTAACTAAGTTTTCCAAATCCACCGAGCGCGGAGAGATTACTCCGGTAATAATTGTTGGCGCCGCCTTCCCCTTCAAAACCAAATTGTTGTTTTCCATTTCCTCTTTTAGTAATGATATTTATTACTCCGGCAATTGCATCGGAACCGTAAAGTGTACTTTGCGGTCCACGTACTACTTCAATTCTATCAATCTCTTTTGCGTTGAGAGAAGAAAAATCGAATGCGTTGTTTGGAGATGAAGGATCGTTCATCTCAACACCGTCCAAAATTACGAGTGTATGATTTGAATTTGCTCCGCGCATTGTAACGTAAGTTAATTTTCCTGGTCCGCCTTGCTGAGAAACGGAAATGCCCGGCACATCACGGAGAATATCAACTACAGTTTTTAATTGTTTCTGCTGGATTACTTCCGAAGTTATTACGGAAACCGAACTGCCGATTGCGTAATAAGGTGTTGCGGTCTTTGTAGCAGAAACTAAAACTTCGTTAAGAGTTGCCTTAACAGAATCCGATTGAGAAAAGGTTAAGTGTGTTGCGATTAGAAAAACCGCAAAGATTTTGAAAATGTTTTTCATAGAAGTTACTCCTTTGAAAAAGGGAATGGAAAATCCATTCCGGATTAGAAGAAATAACTTCGTGGGAGTTTAAGTCCGGAAAGCCCGAACCGATTTGAAACGAAATGAGTTTGCAAAATTCGTAAATCAAAACCCTACCCGCGAAGGTTAGCCATTTGGCTTGTTGATTAAATTTTTGCGGCAGGTCTCCTGGCTTGAGATATCGAATAACGCCTTCCCAAAAGCAATTTATAATTGATAATTTATAATTGAAAATTCAATTCTCAATTCGCCATTTTCAATTCTCAATTGCCTTTCAGTGGCTTTGTGTTAAACGATTTTCAGCGTCTCTTACAGTTGCGCGTCAGCACCGGATTCTTCGCTTTCTGATATATAACGAACCACCGGTTTCCCTATTAAGTTGTAAACACCACAAAATTGTAAAGAACTACGGCGCTAAGTTAGAAAAGCATCTTAAACATTCCAACAAAAAGAATTTTTCTTTATTGAAGAGTAAGTTGGAAAAAATATTGAATAGCTTTATTTTGCCTCAAGAATAAAAATATGCAGAACGTGAACATTCTGAAAAAATCTTCTTACGATATGGCTCTCATTGCAGCCCACAAAAAAACATTTCAAATAATCCATCTTAAAATAGGAGTAATTTAATGAGCTGGTTTACAAAAGCTTTGAACTCATCTATTGGGAAAAAGTTTGTAATGGCTCTTACCGGCATCTGTTTGATCTTATTCCTGATCATTCATGTTGTTAACAACTTAACATTATTTGCCGGACCGGAGCTGTTTAACACAGTTGTAAAAAATTTAGACAGTATTAAACCGTTAGTGCGCGTAATTGAAGTTATCCTGGCTTCAATTTTTATTCTGCACATTTTTAACGGAGTAAAACTTTGGCTTGAAAACAAGAAAGCCAGACCGGAACCTTATGCAGTTAACGGCTCGTCAAAAAATTCTACGCTGCTTTCAAGAACTATGATTTGGAGCGGAAGTATTGTATTCATTTTCTTAGTTGTTCACTTAAGAACAATGTGGATTTCATTTAACTTTGGTGAAGCTCACCATTCAGACCATAAGTATTACGAGTTTGTAGCAAAATCTTTCTCTGATCCAATCTATTCAGTTTTCTATATAGTTGCAATGATTCTGCTCGGCTTCCATCTAAATCATGGTTTCCAAAGCGCGTTTCAAACATTTGGCTGGAACAACAAAAAATATTTTCCAATAGTTGAAAAGATTGGATTCTTCTACGCTTGGATTACCGCAGCAATCTTTGCAGCAATTCCGGTTTACTTTTTATTTTTCTACGGAGGTAACGTATGATAAAGCTCGATGCTAAGATTCCGGAAGGACCAATTAAAGATAAATGGACTAACCACAAGTTCAACATGAAGCTTGTGAATCCGGCTAACAAAAGAAAGTATGATATAATTGTTGTGGGAAGCGGACTTGCCGGCGCATCTGCCGCAGCAAGTTTGGGAGAACTTGGCTACAATGTTAAAGTAATAACATTTCACGATAGCCCGCGTCGCGCTCACAGTATTGCTGCTCAAGGCGGAATTAACGCAGCAAAAAATTACCAGAACGATGGCGACTCGGTTTATAGATTGTTTTACGATACAGTTAAAGGCGGAGACTTCCGCGCGCGTGAAGCAAATGTTTACCGTCTTGCAGAAGTTAGCAACAATATTATTGACCAATGCGTAGCTCAAGGCGTTCCATTCGCCCGCGATTACGGCGGATTGCTCGATAACCGCTCATTCGGCGGCGCGCTTGTTTCAAGAACATTTTACGCAAGGGGACAAACCGGACAGCAATTGCTGCTTGGCGCTTACAGCGCAATGAATAGACAAATTGCTCTCGGCAAGGTTAAAGTATACTCACGCAGAGAAATGCTTGATGTAGTTGTTGTTGACGGAGTTGCTAAGGGAGTTGTTTGCAGAAATCTTCTTAACGGTGAAATCGAAAAATACTCTGCTCACGCAGTTGTATTAGCAACCGGCGGATACGCAAATGTTTTCTTCCTTTCCACCAACGCGATGAACTGCAACACAACAGCAATTTGGCGTGCGCATAAGAAAGGTGCCGCGTTTGCAAATCCTTGCTACACGCAAATTCACCCAACATGTTTGCCTGTTCACGGAGAAAATCAATCCAAGCTTACATTGATGAGCGAAAGCTTACGTAACGATGGAAGAATTTGGGTTTCCAAAATTAAAGGTGATATGCGCAAGCCGAATGATATTCCGGAAGAGGAGCGCGATTATTACCTCGAAAGAAAATATCCGACTTACGGCAACTTATCTCCGCGCGATATTTCTTCACGCGCAGCAAAAGAAGCTGTTGATGATGGACGCGGCGCACAAGGAAGAGATTCTGTTTATCTCGATTTCCGCGACGCGATTAAACGTCTTGGTCAAAATGTAATTGAAGAGCGCTACGGAAATTTGTTCGAGATGTACGAAACAATCACGGGTGAAAATCCATACAAGATACCTATGCAAATTTATCCCGCGCCTCACTACACAATGGGCGGCTTGTGGGTAGATTATAATTTGATGAGTTCGATACCTGGATTGTTTGTTGCCGGCGAAGCAAACTTTAGCGATCACGGTGCAAACCGCTTAGGCGCAAGCGCGTTGATGCAAGGTTTGGCAGATGGCTATTTTGTTCTTCCATTCACAGTAAGTAATTATCTCGCTGGCGATAAACCAACATTAGTAAAAGAAGATCATCCGGAATTTGTTGCTGTTGCAAAAGGTATTGATGATTTGACTAACAAACTTCTTTCTATAAAAGGAAAGAGAACTGTTGATGATATTCACAAAGAACTTGGCAGATTGATGTGGAATAAAGTTGGAATGGCACGTAACGAAAAAGGATTGAAAGAAGTTATTGGCGAGATTGCACAGCTACGAGAAGAATTCTGGAAGAATGTAAATGTTGTTGGCGATGCAAAAGATGTTAACCAATGTTTGGAGAGAGCCGGACGTTTAGCAGATTATCTTGAACTCGGCGAATTGATGGCTGTTGATTCACTTCATAGAAATGAATCTTGCGGAGGTCATTTCCGTACAGAATACCAAACTGAAGAAGGCGAAGCTTTACGCGATGATGAAAACTTTGCTTACGTCGGCGCTTGGGAATACAAAGAAGCCGGTAAATGGGAACTCAACAAAGAACCATTGGAATTTGAGAATATTCATTTAGCTACAAGGAGTTATAAATAATGAGCGCGAATAAATTGAATCTAACTCTTAAAATCTGGCGGCAGAAAAGCATTAACACGCCGGGCAGTTTTGTAGAATATAAAATTTCTGTTTCACCCGATTCATCTTTTTTAGAAATGCTGGATGATTTGAACAACGATCTCGAAAGCAAAAATCTTGAGCCTGTTGCGTTTGAAAGCGACTGCCGCGAAGGCATTTGCGGAACTTGCGATTTGGTTATTCAAGGTCAGCCTCACGGACCCGTTCCTAAAATTGCAACTTGCCAGCTTCACATGCGCAACTTTAGAGAT